>NZ_PGCP01000029.1 GCF_002812985.1 Aeromonas lusitana | reverse complement strand
TGTTGTAGCCAAAGTTATCGCGTAATCTTGGCTTACATAAATAAAGCAAAGCCCCTATAATAGGGGCTTTCTTATGCAGGGGCGTAGTTCGAATTGGTAGAACAGCGGTCTCCAAAACCGATGGTTGCGGGTTCGAGTCCTGCCGCCCCTGCCATATACCTCGTCTCGTACGGGGCTTTTGTGTCTTTGGTTACGTCAGATACAGGTGGGTTGTATGAGTGTTAGTTCTGAGGGACAGGGCGGAAGCAAGGATACCCTGCTGTGGGGCCTGGTTTTCATCATCCTGGCGGCCGCTGTGGTAGGTAATTACCTGCTCACCGACGTTGTCGCCGCCGTCCGCGCCCTGGGTGTGGTCGTTGTCATCGCTGCTGCAGGTGCAGTGGCCCTGCAAACCACCAAAGGTAAGGCAACACTGGCTTTTGCTCGTGAGTCGCGCCTGGAAGTCCGCAAGGTCGTATGGCCGACCCGTCAGGAAGCCATTCAGACAACCCTGATTGTGCTGGCGGTGACCGCCGTGATGGGGCTCTTGCTGTTCATTCTGGACGGTGCCTTGGTCTGGTTGGTCAACCTGATTACCGGTGTGTAAGGATAAGCCATGACTGAACAACGTGAACAACGTATGAGATGGTATGTCGTGCAGGCCTTCTCTGGCTATGAAGGCCGGGTTGCCAAATCCCTGCGTGAACATATCAAGATGCATGGCATGGAAGAGCTGTTTGGCGAAGTGCTGGTCCCGACCGAAGAAGTGGTCGAGATGCGTGCCGGCCAGAAGCGCAAGAGTGAGCGCAAATTTTTCCCAGGCTATGTCCTGGTCCAGATGGTGATGGATGAGACCACATGGCACCTGGTACGCAACGTACCGCGTGTGATGGGCTTCATCGGTGGTACGTCCGATCGTCCGGCGCCCATCTCCGATAAAGAAGCGGATGCCATCCTCAACCGTCTGCAAGATGCCCATGACAAGCCGCGTCCGAAAACCCTGTTTGAACCGGGTGAAATGGTGCGGGTTGCCGATGGTCCGTTCGCCGACTTCAACGGTACCGTTGAAGAGGTGGACTACGAGAAGAGCCGCGTGAAGGTCTCCGTCCTGATCTTCGGCCGCTCAACGCCGGTAGAACTGGATTTTGGTCAGGTCGAAAAGGGCTGATTAAAGTCTGTACGTTTAACGGTTGTCAGGGGCAGCGATTATCTCTATAATTTGCTGCCCCTTTATTTGTTGGGGAGCCGTTTGCAGGAGCATGTCTCCGAGGCGTTAGAACCCATTTTTGAGGTATTTTTGTAATGGCTAAGAAAGTCACAGCTTATATCAAGCTGCAAGTTAAGGCTGGCAGTGCTAACCCCAGCCCTCCCGTTGGTCCTGCTCTGGGTCAGCACGGTGTTAACATCATGGAATTCTGTAAGGCGTTCAACGCTCGTACAGAGAAGCTGGAAAAAGGCTCACCGACTCCGGTCGTGATCACCGTTTACAGCGACCGTTCCTTCACCTTCGAAACCAAGACTCCGCCTGCTGCCTTCTTGCTGAAGAAAGCTGCCGGTATCCAGTCTGGTTCCGCCAAGCCGAACAAAGACAAGGTTGGTAAGGTGACTGTTGCCCAGCTGCAAGAAATCGCCAAGACCAAAGAGCCGGACATGACTGGTGCCGATCTGGATGCAAAAGTACGTTGCATCGCAGGCTCCGCTCGTTCCATGGGCCTGGTAGTGGAGGATTAAGACAATGGCAAAACTTTCCAAGCGTATGCGCGTTATTCGCGAAAAAGTTGACGGTACCAAAGAGTACTCCATCAACGAAGCCATTGCCCTGCTGAAAGAACTGGCTACCGCCAAGTTCGTTGAAAGCGTTGACGTTGCCGTTAACCTGGGTATCGATGCTCGTAAATCCGACCAGAACGTACGTGGTGCTACTGTACTGCCGCACGGTACCGGTCGTGACATTCGCGTCGCCGTATTCACCCAGGGTGCCAACGCCGAAGCCGCCAAGGCTGCCGGTGCTGAACTGGTTGGTATGGATGACCTGGCCGAGCTGGTCAAGAAAGGCGAGATGAACTTCGACGTCGTGATCGCATCCCCGGATGCCATGCGCGTTGTTGGTCAACTGGGCCAAATCCTGGGCCCGCGTGGTCTGATGCCTAACCCGAAAGTGGGTACCGTGACCCCGAACGTTGCTGAAGCTGTGAAGAATGCTAAAGCCGGTCAGGTTCGTTACCGCAATGACAAGAATGGTATCATCCATACCACTCTGGGTAAGGTTTCTTTCAACGAAGTTCAGCTGAAAGAAAACTTGGAAGCTCTGCTGGTTGCTCTGAAAAAGGGCAAACCCTCTTCCGCCAAAGGTATCTTCATCAAGAAAGTCAGCATCTCCACCACCATGGGTGCCGGTGTTGCTGTAGACCAAGCTTCTCTGGAAGCTCAGGCCTAATTGATGGATTTTACAAGGCGCAAAATTTAATCTATAATTTTGCGCCTTGATTGGTTGGGGGTTTCGACCTCCGTCCAAGACCGCAGGTGGCTGCAAGGCCTTAATCCTTCCTGCGTAGACGGTGCCGGAAACCCAGCGAGAAAGTTTTCTTTCTCTTCTGGAATCCTGCTACCGCATCGTTCCCCTCTGTTGTGAAGGTAGGGGGGATGTGTCAGTACTGAGTCATGAGACTCAGATTCAATCCAGGAGTTAAGCCAATGGCATTGGGACTCGAAGACAAAAAGGCAATTGTTGCTGAAGTCAACGAAGCTGCCAAAGGCGCTCTTTCTGCAGTTGTAGCCGATTCTCGCGGTGTGACTGTAGAAAAGATGACCAGCCTGCGTAAGTCCGCTCGTGAAGCCGGTGTGTATATGCGCGTTGTGCGTAACACCCTGCTGCGTCGCGCGGTTGAAGGTACCGATTTCGGTTGCCTGAACGACGTACTGTCTGGTCCTACCTTGATTGCTTTCTCCAACGAACACCCGGGCGCTGCCGCTCGTCTGTTCAAAGAGTTTGCCAAAGCGAACCAAAAGTTCGAAATCAAGGCTGGCGCTTTTAACGGTGAGTTTATCGCCGCAGCACAAATTGATCGTCTGGCCACGCTGCCGACCTACGACGAAGCAATTGCGAAGTTGATGGCTACCATGAAGGAAGCCTCTGCTGGCAAGCTGGTTCGTACTATCGCTGCTGTTCGCGACCAGAAACAAGCTGCTGCTTGATTCTCGCCTATTTAGGCTGTTTGAGTTTATTCAACATCAGGAATTTTTGTCATGTCTATCACTAAAGACCAAATCATCGAAGCCGTTGCTTCCATGTCCGTAATGGAAGTTGTTGAGCTGATCGAAGCAATGGAAGAGAAGTTCGGTGTTTCCGCTGCTGTTGCTGTAGCTGCCGGTCCGGCCGCTGAAGCAGTAGAAGAGAAGACCGAGTTCGACGTAGTTCTGACTGCTGCTGGCGCCAACAAAGTTGCCGTCATCAAGGCCGTTCGTGCTGCCACCGGCCTGGGCCTGAAAGAAGCCAAGGATCTGGTAGAAGCCGCTCCGACCAATCTGAAAGAAGCCGTCTCCAAAGACGAAGCTGAAGCTCTGAAGAAAGAGCTGGAAGCTGCCGGTGCTTCTGTTGAGATCAAATAATCTGCATTTATGTAGATTAGCCTGATAAAACAGGCTAAGGCTGGTGAATCTTTATTCACCAGCCTTTTTGCGCTGTAGACTGAGAGTATTTCACACCGTTCACGACTCTCGGTGCACCAGCAATCCGGACCGCCTCATCGTCCGGGCCAACACAAAACGGTGTTGAGACAGAGCTGTCCTGCGGGACAGAGTGGGTCACTTATCAGCGAGCTGAGGAACCCTATGGTTTACTCTTATACCGAAAAAAAACGCATTCGTAAGGACTTCGGTAAGCGAGACCAGGTACTGGACACGCCTTATCTGTTGTCCATTCAGCTGGACTCCTTCAAGCAGTTCATCGAGGCTGACCCGGAAGGTGAATATGGCCTTGAGGCCGCTTTCCGTAGCGTTTTCCCGATCACCAGTTACTCCGGTAGTGCTGAGCTTCAGTATGTCAGCTATCGCCTGGGTGAGCCGGTATTTGACGTAAAAGAATGCCAGATCCGTGGAGTGACCTACTCCGCGCCGCTGCGTGTCAAGCTTCGTATGGTTCTGTACGACCGTGAAGCAGCTGCCGGCACCGTCAAAGATATCAAGGAACAAGAAGTTTACATGGGCGAAATTCCGCTCATGACCGAAAACGGCACCTTTGTCATCAATGGTACCGAGCGGGTCATCGTCTCCCAGCTGCACCGCAGCCCGGGCGTCTTCTTCGACCACGATAAAGGCAAAACACATTCATCCGGTAAGGTACTGTATAACGCCCGCGTTATCCCCTACCGTGGCTCCTGGCTGGACTTCGAGTTCGATGCGAAAGACAACCTGTTTGTCCGTATCGACCGTCGTCGTAAACTGCCGGCCTCCATTATTCTGCGCGCCCTGGACTTCAGCTCCGAAGAAATCCTGGCCACCTTCTTCGAGACCATTGGTTTCGAGGTTAAAGATGGCAAGTTGATGATGGATCTGGTTCCCGAGCGCCTGCGTGGTGAAACCGCGACCTTCGACATCATTGCCAATGGCGCCGTGGTGGTTGAGACCGGTCGTCGTGTCACCGCACGTCATATCCGTCAGTTGGAAAAAGACGCCATCACCCAGATCGAGGTGCCGGTAGAGTATGTTGTTGGCAAAGTTGCTGCCAAGAACTACGCGCACCCGCAAACTGGTGAAATGGTCGTGACTGCCAACCAGGCTCTGAGCCTGGAAGCGGTTGCCAATCTGTCCCAAGCCGGCTTCAAGCACTTCGAGGTTCTGTTCACCAACGAACTGGATCACGGTGCTTACATGTCCGAGACCCTGCGTATTGACTCCAGCTCCAGCCGTTTGGAAGCTCTGGTCGAGATCTACCGCATGATGCGTCCGGGCGAGCCGCCCACCCGCGAAGCGGCTGAGCAACTGTTCGAGAACCTGTTCTTCTCTTCCGAGCGTTACGACCTGTCCACCGTGGGTCGGATGAAGTTCAACCGTCGTCTGTCCCGTGAGGACGAGACCGGTGTTGGCACCCTGACCAAAGACGACATCGTCGAAGTCATGAAGCGCCTGATCGACATCCGTAACGGCAATGACGAGGTGGACGATATCGACCACCTGGGTAACCGTCGTATCCGTTCTGTCGGTGAAATGGCCGAGAACCAGTTCCGTGTCGGTCTGGTCCGTGTCGAGCGTGCGGTGAAAGAGCGTCTCTCTCTGGGCGACCTCGACACCCTGATGCCGCAGGATCTGATCAACGCCAAGCCGATCTCCGCCGCAGTCAAAGAGTTCTTCGGTTCCAGCCAGCTGTCCCAGTTCATGGACCAGAACAACCCGCTGTCCGAAGTGACCCACAAGCGTCGTATTTCCGCGCTGGGCCCGGGCGGTCTGACTCGTGAGCGTGCCGGCTTCGAAGTTCGAGATGTACACCCGACTCACTACGGTCGTCTGTGCCCTATCGAAACTCCGGAAGGTCCGAACATCGGTCTGATCAACTCGCTGTCCGTGTATTCCCGCACCAACGAGTACGGTTTCCTCGAGACCCCGTACCGCAAGGTCATCGACGGTGTGATCACCGACGAAGTGGATTACCTGTCTGCGATTGAAGAAGGCAAGTACGTGATCGCGCAGGCTAACGCCGCGACCTCCGAAGAGGGCCGTCTGAAAGATGAGCTGATCCCGTGCCGTCATAAGGGTGAATCCACCTTCATGAACGCCGACCAGATCCAGTACATGGACGTGAGCCCGCAACAGATCGTCTCTGTCGCTGCTGCTCTGATCCCGTTCCTGGAACACGATGATGCTAACCGAGCCCTGATGGGTTCGAACATGCAACGTCAGGCCGTACCAACCCTGCGTGCTGACAAGCCGCTGGTAGGTACCGGTATGGAACGCGCCGTGGCCGTTGACTCCGGGGTAACCGTAGTGGCCAAGCGTGGCGGCATGATCGACTATGTCGATGCCTCCCGTATCGTTATCAAGGTCAATGAAGATGAGCTGCTGCCAGGCGAAGCCGGCATCGACATCTACAGCCTGACCAAGTACACCCGTTCCAACCAGAACACCTGTATCAACCAGCGTCCTTGCGTGATGCTGGGTGAGCCGGTGATGGCGGGCGACGTGCTGGCTGACGGCCCGTCTACCGACCTGGGCGAACTGGCGCTGGGCCAAAACCTGCGCGTCGCGTTCATGCCGTGGAACGGTTACAACTTCGAAGACTCGATCCTGGTGAACGAGCGTGTTGTTCAGGAAGATCGCCTGACCACCATTCATATCCAGGAACTGGCCTGTATCTCCCGTGACACCAAGCTGGGTCCGGAAGAGATCACTGCCGACATCCCGAACGTGGGTGAAGCCGCACTGTCCAAGCTGGACGAGTCCGGCATCGTCTACGTGGGTGCGGAAGTGAAGGGCGGCGACATCCTGGTCGGTAAGGTAACACCCAAGGGTGAAACCCAGCTGACCCCGGAAGAGAAGCTGCTGCGCGCCATCTTCGGTGAGAAGGCCTCCGATGTGAAGGACTCCTCCCTGCGTGTGCCGAACGGTGTGTACGGTACCGTGGTTGACGTGCAAGTCTTTACCCGCGATGGCGTGGAAAAAGACAAGCGCGCCAAAGAAATCGAAGAGATGCAGCTGAAGGAAGCGAAGAAGGACTTGACCGAAGAGTTCAAGATCCTGGAAGACGGCATCTTTGGCCGCTCCCGCAACCTGCTGCTGGCCGCCGGTTACAGCGAAGATCGTCTGAACAAGCTGGATCGTTCCAAGTGGTTTGAACTGGCCATCGAAGATGAAGCCAAGCAGATCGAACTGGAACAGATCGCCGAACAGCACGTTGAGCTCAAAGCCGAGTTCGACAAGAAGTTCGAGAACAAGCGTCGCAAGATTATCCAGGGTGATGATCTGGCGCCGGGCGTACTGAAAATCGTCAAGGTTTACCTGGCAGTGAAGCGTCGCATCCAACCGGGTGACAAGATGGCGGGCCGTCACGGTAACAAGGGTGTTATCTCCAAGATCTGTCCGGTCGAGGATATGCCCCATGACGAGTTCGGCCGTCCGGTCGACATCGTACTGAACCCGCTGGGCGTACCATCCCGTATGAACATCGGTCAGATCCTCGAAGTGCATCTGGGCCTCGCGGCCAAGGGCATCGGCGAGAAGATCGACCGCATGATCAAAGAGCAGCGTGAGCTGCACGAGATGCGTGGCTTCCTGCAACAGGTCTATGACCTGGGCGAGAAAGACACCCAGCAAGTGAACATCGCCGAGCTGTCTGACGACGACGTACGTACCCTGGTGGGTAACCTGCGTAAGGGTCTGCCGGTTGCTACACCTGTCTTTGATGGTGCCAAAGAGCGCGAAATCAAGGCCTTGCTGAAGCTGGCCGATCTGCCGGAATCCGGTCAGATCTCCCTGTTCGACGGTCGTACCGGTAACGCCTTCGAGCGTAAGGTCACCGTGGGTTACATGTACATGCTCAAGCTGAACCACTTGGTAGACGACAAGATGCATGCGCGTTCTACCGGCTCCTACAGCCTGGTTACCCAGCAGCCGCTGGGTGGTAAGGCACAGTTCGGTGGTCAGCGGTTCGGTGAGATGGAAGTGTGGGCCCTGGAGGCTTACGGTGCGGCATATACCCTGCAGGAAATGCTGACCGTCAAGTCTGACGATGTGAATGGCCGTACCAAGATGTACAAGAACATCGTGGATGGCGACCACCGTATGGAGCCGGGCATGCCCGAATCCTTCAACGTATTGCTGAAGGAAATCCGCTCTCTGGGTATCAACATCGAGCTGGACGAAGAGTAAGAGCTCGCTCTTATTGTTCGAGAATTGACGTGGGCGCCCCGAAAGGGGCGCCGAGGTTAGACTCCTGACAGGGGAAACACGTGAAAGACTTACTCAAGTTTTTGAAGGCTCAGACCAAGACCGAAGAGTTTGACAGTATCAAGATCGGTCTGGCCTCTCCTGACATGATCCGCTCCTGGTCATTCGGTGAGGTCAAAAAGCCTGAGACCATCAACTACCGGACTTTCAAGCCGGAACGTGATGGTCTGTTCTGCGCCCGTATCTTCGGACCGGTGAAGGACTACGAGTGTCTGTGCGGCAAGTACAAGCGCCTGAAACACCGTGGTGTGATCTGCGAGAAGTGCGGCGTAGAAGTGACCCAGACCAAGGTCCGTCGTGAGCGCATGGGCCACATCGAGCTGGCCAGCCCGACTGCCCACATCTGGTTCCTGAAGTCCCTGCCGTCCCGTATCGGTCTGCTGCTGGACATGACCCTGCGTGACATCGAGCGCGTGCTGTATTTCGAATCCTATGTGGTTATCGAACCCGGCATGACCAACCTCGAGCGCAGCCAGATGCTGTCCGAAGAGAACTATCTGGACGCACTGGAAGAGTGGGGCGACGAATTCGACGCCAAGATGGGTGCCGAGGCAATCCTGGCATTGCTGCGCGCCATCGATCTGGAAGGTGAAGTCAAGACCATGCGCGAGGAGCTGGAACAGACCAACTCCGAGACCAAGCGCAAGAAGACCACCAAGCGTCTGAAGCTGATGGAAGCCTTCCTGCAGTCCGGCAACAAGCCGGAGTGGATGATCATGACAGTGCTGCCTGTGCTGCCGCCGGACCTGCGTCCGCTGGTACCGCTGGACGGCGGCCGTTTTGCGACTTCAGATCTGAACGATCTGTACCGTCGCGTGATCAACCGTAACAACCGTTTGAAGCGCCTGCTGGACCTGGCCGCCCCGGACATCATAGTGCGCAACGAAAAGCGCATGCTGCAAGAGTCCGTGGATGCCCTGCTGGACAACGGCCGTCGTGGTCGTGCCATCACGGGTTCCAACAAGCGTCCGCTGAAATCCTTGGCCGATATGATCAAGGGTAAGCAAGGTCGTTTCCGTCAGAACTTGCTGGGTAAGCGGGTCGACTACTCTGGTCGTTCCGTTATCACCGTAGGTCCGACTCTGCGTCTGCATCAGTGCGGTCTGCCGAAGAAGATGGCGCTGGAACTGTTCAAGCCGTTCATCTATGGCAAGCTGGAAACTCGCGGTCTGGCGACCACGATCAAGGCCGCCAAGAAGATGGTGGAGCGTGAAGAAGCTGTCGTTTGGGATATCCTGGACGAAGTGATCCGCGAACACCCGGTCCTGCTGAACCGTGCACCGACCCTGCACCGTCTGGGTATCCAGGCGTTTGAACCGACCCTGATCGAAGGTAAGGCCATCCAGCTGCACCCGCTGGTCTGTGCCGCCTATAACGCGGACTTCGATGGTGACCAGATGGCGGTCCACGTACCGTTGACCCTGGAAGCCCAGCTCGAAGCGCGCGCCTTGATGATGTCTACCAACAACATCCTGTCGCCTGCCTCCGGTGAGCCGATCATCGTTCCGTCCCAGGACGTGGTCTTGGGTCTGTACTACATGACCCGTGCGCGTATCAACGCCAAGGGCGAAGGTATGGTGCTGGCTGGTCCGAAAGAAGCAGAGAAAGTGTATCGCGCCGGTCTGGCCGATCTGCACGCTCGTGTGAAAGTACGCATCACCGAGTACCTGCGTCAGGAAGACGGTTCCCTGCTGCCGCACACCGAGATGAAGAGCACCACCGTTGGTCGTGCGATCCTGAGCCTGATCCTGCCAAAAGGCATGGAATACGCCCTGATCGACGAGCCCAAGGTGCTGACCGCCGCTGAAGAGGCTGATCTGGCTGCCAATCCGCAGAACTGGATCAAATACGTCTCCAACAAGGCGCTGGGCAAGAAGCTCATCTCTCGTCTGCTGAACACCTGCTATCGCAAGCAGGGCCTGAAGGACACCGTTATTTTCGCTGACCAGCTGATGTATACCGGTTTCCATTACGCGGCCCTGTCCGGTGCTTCCGTTGGTATCGATGACATGGTCATCCCGGATGCCAAGAAAGACATCATTGCGGCAGCCGAAGCCGAAGTCGCCGAGATCCAGGACCAGTTCCTGTCCGGTCTGGTGACTGCGGGCGAACGCTACAACAAGGTTATCGATATCTGGGCCAGCGCGAACGATCGCGTCTCCAAGGCCATGATGGATAACCTGTCCAAGGAGCGCGACACTAACTCCCTGGGCGAAGAAGAAGAGCAGGCCTCTTTCAACAGCATCTTCATGATGGCCGACTCTGGTGCGCGGGGTTCCGCCGCCCAGATCCGTCAGCTGGCAGGTATGCGTGGTCTGATGGCGAAGCCGGATGGCTCCATCATCGAAACGCCGATCGTGGCGAACTTCCGTGAAGGTCTGAACGTACTGCAGTACTTCATCTCCACTCACGGTGCTCGTAAGGGTCTGGCGGATACCGCACTGAAGACGGCTAACTCCGGTTACCTGACTCGTCGTCTGGTCGACGTGGCACAAGACATGGTGATCACCGAGGACGATTGCGGCACAACCGAAGGTCTGTGGATGACTCCGCTGATCGAGGGTGGTGACGTGGTCGAGCCGCTGCGTGAGCGCGTGCTGGGCCGTGTGGTTGCCGAAGACGTGATCAAGCCGGGTACCGAAGACGAAGTGCTGGTAGCGCGTAACACCCTGCTCGACGAGCAGTTGTGTGATCAGCTGGAGCGCAACTCCGTTGACCGCGTGAAGGTACGTTCTGCTATCACCTGTGAAACTGACTTCGGTAACTGTGCACACTGCTACGGTCGTGATCTGGCCCGTGGCCACATCGTGAACAAGGGTGAGGCTGTCGGTGTTATCGCCGCCCAGTCCATCGGTGAGCCGGGTACCCAGCTGACCATGCGTACCTTCCACATCGGTGGTGCCGCATCCCGAGCTGCTGCCGAGAGCAGTATCCAGGTCAAGAACACCGGTAGCATCAAGCTGCAGAACGCCAAGTTCGTTACCAACAGTTCTGACAAGCTGGTTATCACCTCCCGTTCTACCGAACTGACCATCATGGACGAGATGGGCCGTACCAAGGAAAGCCACAAGCTGCCTTACGGTTCCGTGTTGGAAGTGAAGGATGGCCAG
This sequence comes from Aeromonas lusitana, assembly GCF_002812985.1. GTDB lineage: Bacteria > Pseudomonadota > Gammaproteobacteria > Enterobacterales > Aeromonadaceae > Aeromonas > Aeromonas lusitana. The sequence goes on along the minus strand of NZ_PGCP01000029.1, from coordinate 7,140 downwards.
GCCGTGAGCGCCGGTGATACCGTTGCTAACTGGGACCCGCACACCCACCCGATCATCACCGAAGTAGCAGGTCGCCTGGACTTCGAACACATGATCGACGGTGTGACCATCACTCGTCAGACCGACGAACTGACCGGTCTCTCTTCCATCGTCGTACTGGATGTCAATGAGCGTCCGAGTGCCGGTAAAGAGATGCGTCCGACCGTTAAACTGGTCGACCTGAACGGTAAGGATGTCATGATCCCGGGTACCGATGTAGCCGCCCAGTACTTCCTGCCGGGCAAGGCCATCGTGAACCTGGAAGATGGTGCCAACGTGGGCGTGGGTGACGCGGTTGCGCGTATCCCGCAAGAATCCAGCGGTACCAAGGACATCACCGGTGGTCTGCCGCGCGTTGCGGATCTGTTCGAAGCACGTCAACCGAAGGAACCGGCTATCCTGGCCGAGATCTCCGGTACCATCTCCTTCGGGAAAGAGACCAAGGGCAAACGCCGTCTGGTCATCACCCCGACCGACGGTGGCGACATCTACGAAGAGATGATTCCGAAGTGGCGTCACCTCAACGTGTTCGAAGGTGAAAAAGTTGAGAAGGGTGAAGTGCTGGCGGACGGTCCTGAGTCTGCTCACGACATCCTGCGTCTGCGCGGTATCAGCCCGGTCGCCAACTACATCGCCAACGAAGTGCAGGACGTTTACCGTCTGCAAGGCGTTAAGATCAACGACAAGCACATCGAAGTCATCGTTCGTCAGATGCTGCGTAAGTGCGAGATCCTGAGCGCTGGCGACACTGACCTGATCGAAGGCGAGCAGGTTGAAGTGGCTCGTGTGAAGATTGCCAACCGTAAGCTGGTTGCCGAAGGTAAGACCCCGGCCACCTACCGTCATATCCTGATGGGTATTACCAAGGCGTCTCTGAGCACCGAGTCCTTCATCTCCGCGGCTTCCTTCCAGGAAACCACCCGTGTTCTGACCGAAGCGGCCGTTGGCGGCAAGCGTGATGAACTGCGTGGCCTGAAAGAGAACGTGATCGTGGGTCGTCTGATCCCGGCTGGTACCGGCTTTGCCTACCACCATAGCCGGATCAACCAGCGTGCCGCCGCAGCTCGTGCTGTCGGTGTGCCGCAGGTGACTGCCGATGAAGCTCAGCAAAACCTGGCGGATCTGCTCAACGCAGCCGGCAGTTTTGACGAAGAGTAATCTTCCGCTGTAGCGATGAGAAAGGGCCCCTTCATGGGGCCCTTTTTTTGTCCGCAACCCGGCGCCAGACGTGCACTGGGCTGGGGCAGGGGATGATCCAGTGCAAGGTTATAGAGCAAAAAATCAAAAAAAGTTGACATTGACCCCCCGCAATTGAAAACTCGGGAAAGTTGAATGGTTATTACAGGGGTAGAACATGGCTGTCGGTATCGAGGAAGTACTGCTTCCCGAAGAACAACTGAGCGGTCGCGCTTTTACAGACGAAGACAGGGAGTTGTTGCGTTCATATGAAGGCCTCATCGAGGGCTTGGCTGAATTGTTCGGCAAGCACTGCGAGGTGGTCCTCCATTCCCTGGAAAATCTGCATGAGTCAGTGATCAAGATCGCGAATGGATTTAACACGGGCCGGACCCTGGGGGCACCGATCACCGATCTCGCCCTGCGGATGCTCAAAGACATCGAGAGCACGGGTCAGGATTACACCCAGAGTTATTTCGCGCGCACCCGCACGGGTGCCCTGATGAAGTCGAGCACCATAGCCATCCGCAATGGTGACAAGCAGGTGATCGGCCTTATCTGCATCAACCTGCACATCAATGCGCCCTTCCATGAGTTCGTGGCCGAGTTCTTCCCGACGCCACAGCAGGTGGAGCGCCAGTCACCTGAGACCTTCGCCAACAGTGTGGAGGAGCTGGTTGCTCAGACGGTGGACAACACCATCGATGAGATCAACCGCGATCCGACTGTGGCCAACAACGCCAAGAATCGTTTTATCGTGACTCAGCTGTTCGAGAAGGGCATCTTTGATATCAAGGACTCGATCAACCTGGTCGCCGACAAACTGAATATTTCCAAACATACCGTGTACCTCTACATCCGACAGCGCAAGCAGGGTGAAGAAGAGAGCGAGTGAGTGCCATACAAGAAGGGGACAGACAAGAATGGCTAAAGAAGTGATTGCAACCGACAAGGCACCTGCCGCAATTGGACCCTATGTACAGGGGACCAAACTGGGTGATCTGGTGTTCACCTCAGGGCAGATCCCGCTCGATCCCGCCACCATGGATATTGTCGCCGGTGGCATCGAGGCGCAAGCCGAGCAGGTGATGAAGAACCTGGTTGCAGTATTGAAGGCGGCCGGTGCCGACACCAGCAAGGTGCTGAAGACTACCTGCTTCCTGAGCGACATGAACAACTTCGTGGCCTTCAATCAGGTGTATGCCCGCTACTTCGGCGAAGCGGCTCCGGCTCGCTCCTGTGTGGAAGTGGCGCGTTTGCCCAAGGATGTACTGGTTGAAGTCGAAGCCATCGCCTACGTCTGATCCAAGGTAAGCACGAGAGCCCCTCCCAGGAGGGGCTTTTTCGTCTTTGAGGTAGAATGGTTGCATCCCCTTGCAGGAGTCCGGACATGAGTCTGAGTTTTGCCCTGCTGGTCACCGGGCCCGCCTATGGCACCCAGACGGCCAGCACCGCCTATCGTTTCGCCCTGAGCCTCATCGCGCAGGGTCATCGCCTGTCTCACCTGTTTTTTTACCAGGACGGGGTCCATAACGGCAATGACCTGCATGCCCCTGCCTCCGATGAGACCGACCTGGTGACGCTGTGGCGTGAGCTGGCGCTGGCCCAGGGAATCGCTATCGATGTATGCGTCGCCGCTGCCATGCGGCGCGGTGTGCTCGATGAAATCGAGGCGAACGGGATCGGCAAGACCCAGTTCAACCTGCAGGCGCCGTTTCGTCTGAGTGGATTGGGGCAGCTGGCCGAGGCCAGCCTGACCGCCGATCGCTTCGTTCAGTTCTAGGGGAACAAGATGAGCAAGATAGCCTTTATCAGCCGGCGGGGCCCCCACGGCACCGCGAGTGGTCGGGAAGGACTCGATGCCCTGCTGGCGACCTCGGCCCTCACCGAGTCCCTGGCCTTGTTCCTGCTCGGGGACGGGGTGTTGCAACTGGTCAAAGAGCAGTCGCCACAAGGGATATTGCAGCGCCACTACGCGCCGACCTTCAAGATGTTGGAACTGTATGACATCGAAGAGGTCTATGTCTGTGCGGATTCGCTGGCAGAGCGGGGCCTGACGGCCTCGGATCTGCTGATCCCCGTGACCCTGTTGTCACCCGCTGACATCCGCCGTGAGTGGGGCCGCTGCCGCACTCACATCAGTTTCTGAGGTGCCCATGATACAGCTGGTATTGAGTTCCCCCTTCCAGAGCCAGGATCTGGAGCAGGCCCTGCGTTATCGTGACGCCAGCGACCTGCTGGTGCTGATGCAGGACGCCGTGGTGGCCGCGGCGGCGCCGGTCTGGTGTGAACGTCTGGCCGGGATCCCGCTCTACGTGATGGGGGAAGACCTGCAGGCGCGGGGATTGCAGAGCCGGATCGGGATGGATCTCGATATGGCCGGCCTGATCGGGCTGATCGCCGAGCATGGATCACCGCAGACCTGGGCCGGCTAGTTTTGATTTTTACTCGATGGTTCAGATGGTTACCACATTCGTGCGGTTATGTCATTTGCCCTTTTGGCGCACAAATTGTATAAATCTTGACTCCCCCGACAACAGGGCATAAAATTTCGCGTCCCCGTATCTGCGGGGAGGATTTTTCACACGTTTATGAAGTCATTATCAGGAGCCTTTTGATGGCAACTATTAACCAGTTGGTTCGCAAGCCACGCATCAAGCTCGTTGTGAAAAGCAACGTGCCGGCGCTGGAAGCGTGCCCTCAGAAGCGTGGCGTATGCACCCGTGTATATACCACCACCCCGAAGAAGCCTAACTCTGCACTGCGTAAAGTGTGCCGTGTACGTCTGACCAACGGCTTCGAAGTCACCTCCTACATCGGCGGTGAAGGTCACAACCTGCAGGAGCACTCCGTTGTTCTGATCCGTGGCGGTCGTGTCAAGGATTTGCCAGGTGTTCGTTATCACACCGTTCGTGGTGCGTTGGACTGTGCCGGTGTTAAAGACCGTAAGCAGGCTCGCTCCAAGTATGGCGTGAAGCGTCCTAAAGCTTAATGGTTCTCCGTTAAGTAAGGCCAAACGTTAATTCGTTTCTAGTTAGATAACTTTCTAGTTTTGGGTAATCCCTGAAGTTACGGAGAATTTGAAATGCCAAGACGTCGTGTTGTTGGTCAGCGTAAAATCCTGCCGGATCCTAAGTTCGGATCAGAGCTGCTGGCTAAATTCGTCAACGTAGTAATGGTTGACGGTAAGAAATCTGTTGCAGAAGCCATCGTTTATGGCGCCCTGGACATCATTGCCACCAAATCTGGCAAAGAGCACCTGGCGCTGTTCGAAGTCGCTCTGGACAACATTCGTCCGTCCGTCGAGGTTAAATCTCGTCGTGTCGGTGGTGCAACCTATCAGGTGCCGGTAGAAGTTCGCCCGGTACGTCGCAATGCTCTGGCAATGCGCTGGTTGGTTGATGCCGCTCGTAAACGTGGTGAAAAATCAATGGCTCAGCGTTTGGCTGGCGAGCTGCTGGATGCCGCTGACAATAAGGGTTCGTCTGTCAAGAAACGTGAAGACGTTCACCGTATGGCTGAAGCGAACAAGGCTTTCGCTCACTTCCGCTGGTAATCCGCCTGCGCAGGGCCTTCAGGCTCTGCGCACCTTCAGTTATCTAGGGGTACGCTCCTAGTAAGAGGATGACAATGGCTCGTACAACCCCCATTGAGCGTTATCGTAACATCGGTATCTCCGCTCACATTGACGCCGGTAAGACTACTACTACCGAGCGCGTTCTGTTTTATACCGGTGTAAGTCACAAGATCGGTGAAGTTCACGATGGCGCTGCCACCATGGACTGGATGGAACAAGAGCAAGAGCGTGGTATCACCATCACCTCCGCCGCGACCACCGCATTCTGGTCCGGTATGGGCAAACAGTTCCAACCGCACCGTATCAACATCATCGATACCCCGGGCCACGTTGACTTTACTATCGAAGTAGAGCGTTCAATGCGTGTTCTGGACGGTGCCGTGATGGTGTACTGTGCCGTAGGTGGCGTACAGCCACAGTCTGAGACCGTATGGCGTCAGGCTAACAAGTACAAGGTTCCCCGTATCGCGTTCGTCAACAAGATGGACCGTACCGGTGCCAACTATCTGCGCTGCGTTGAGCACATCAAGACCCGCCTGAAAGGTAACCCGGTTCCGCTGCAACTGAACATCGGTGCAGAAGAGAACTTCAAGGGCGTTATCGATCTGGTCAAGATGAAAGCCATCAACTGGAGCGAAGCTGACCAGGGCGTATCCTTCGATTACGAAGACGTCCCGGCCGAGCTGCTGGAACAAGCGCAAGAAATGCGCATGACCCTGGTTGAAGCCGCTGCTGAAGCGTCTGAAGACCTGATGGAAAAATACCTGGGTGGCGAAGAACTGACCGAGGAAGAGATCAAGAAAGCTCTTCGTCAGCGTGTTCTGAACAACGAAATCATCCTGGTTACCTGTGGCTCCGCGTTCAAGAACAAGGGCGTACAGGCCATGCTGGATGCCGTGGTTGACTATCTGCCGGCGCCGACCGACGTAGCCGCCATCGACGGTCTGAAGCTGGATGGCGAGACCAAAGACGAGCGTCATGCTTCTGATGACGAGCCGTTCTCTGCTCTGGCGTTCAAGATTGCTACCGACCCGTTCGTAGGCAACCTGACCTTCTTCCGCGTTTACTCCGGTGTGGTTAACTCCGGTGACTCCGTGCTGAACTCTGTCAAAGAGAAGCGCGAGCGTTTTGGCCGTATCGTTCAGATGCATGCCAACAAGCGTGAAGAGATCAAAGAAGTTCGCGCAGGCGATATCGCTGCTGCCATCGGTCTGAAAGACGTGACCACTGGTGACACCCTGTGTGACGAAAAATCACCGATCATCCTCGAGCGTATGGAATTCCCGGAGCCGGTAATCTCCATCGCGGTTGAGCCGAAAACCAAGGCTGACCAAGAGAAGATGGGTCTGGCACTCGGCCGTCTGGCACAGGAAGATCCGTCTTTCCGTGTATGGACTGACGAAGAATCTGGCCAAACCATCATCGCCGGTATGGGTGAGCTGCACCTGGACATCATCGTTGACCGTATGCGTCGCGAGTTCAAGGTAGAAGCGAACGTAGGTAAGCCGCAGGTTGCCTACCGTGAAACCATTCGCGAAACCGTCAAGGACGTCGAAGGTAAGCACGCCAAACAATCCGGTGGTCGTGGTCAGTACGGTCACGTTGTTATCGACATGTACCCGCTGGAAGCCGGCAAAGCCTATGAGTTCGTTAACGACATCAAGGGCGGCGTGATTCCTGGTGAATACATCCCGGGTGTTGATAAGGGTATCCGTGAGCAGCTGAAATCCGGCCCGCTGGCAGGTTATCCGGTAATGGATCTGGGCGTGCGTCTGCACTTCGGTTCTTACCACGATGTCGACTCCTCTGAACTGGCGTTCAAGATCGCTGCTTCCATGGCCTTCAAGTCTGGCTACATGAAAGCAAACCCGGTCCTGCTCGAGCCGATCATGAAGGTCGAAGTCGAAACTCCGGAAGATTACATGGGCGACGTTATCGGTGACCTGAACCGTCGTCGTGGCCTGATCGAAGGTATGGAAGATGGCCCGTCCGGCAAGATCGTACGTGCCCTGGTGCCGCTGGCCGAGATGTTCGGTTATGCGACCGCCCTGCGTTCCGCTACCCAAGGTCGTGCTTCCTACGCTATGGAATTCGCTAAGTACTCCGATGCCCCGAACAACGTGGCTCAGGCAGTGATCGAAGAGCGCAAATCCAAGTAATTTATGATTCCCCGCCTACGACGGTAGGCGGGTTTAACCTAGAAGGACTACGTCGTGTCTAAAGAAAAATTTGAGCGTAACAAACCGCACGTAAACGTCGGCACCATCGGCCACGTTGACCACGGTAAAACCACCCTGACCGCCGCCATCACCAACGTGCTGGCCAAGCACTTCGGTGGTAAAGCTTTC
>NZ_PGCP01000028.1 GCF_002812985.1 Aeromonas lusitana | reverse complement strand
GATTGAAGAATTTGCCTGGCGGCCATAGCGCCGTGGAACCACCTGATCCCATGCCGAACTCAGAAGTGAAACGCGGTAGCGCCGATGGTAGTGTGGCATTCGCCATGCGAGAGTAGGACACTGCCAGGCACCCAATTCGAGATTGCGCAATAAGCGTAATTTCAACAAGTTAGTATGCTGATATGGCTCAGTTGGTAGAGCGCATCCTTGGTAAGGATGAGGTCCCCAGTTCGACTCTGGGTATCAGCACCACTAAATATTAAAGCCTCCCAATCGGGAGGCTTTTTTGTATCCGCATTTCTCAGTTCACCGATATCTGCCTGGCATCGAGATAGAAGCGGGCCTGCCCCGACTGCTCTATCTGGATCGCCGCCAGCAGCTTCTCCCCGCGTTTGTATTCCCAGCTCTTTTCGATCGTGGTCAGAGGGGGCTTGCGAATACCCAGGGTCTGCAAGTACTCGTGAAACAGGCTGGCGCTGCCGATCTCGGTCAATCCTGCTTTCATCCCAATCACTCCTTTATTGTGGTCCTTTATCAATGGTAGCGTTTTCATATGTATTCAATATGAACGCTTTTCTATTAAATTGATCCAAGCTAAGTTACCGAATGAAAAAGGCGCAATTTTCCTAAAATAGGGAATAAAAACATGCTGATAAAGAATGTGAGGCTGGTCGGGCGAGAAGGGTTTTGGCAGATCCTGTGTCACCAAGGTCAAATTTCGGCCATCGAACCCATGACCACGTCACTTCCATCTGAGGTGGAGCTGGATGGGGAGGAGGGCCTTGCCATCGCCCCCTTCATCGAGCCTCACATTCACCTCGATACCACCCAGACGGCGGGGGAGCCGAGCTGGAACCTGTCCGGCACCCTGTTCGAGGGGATAGAGCGCTGGGCAGAGCGCAAGGCACTGCTGACCCACGAGGACGTCAAGCGCCGCGCCATCCAGACCCTGAAATGGCAGATAGCCAACGGCATCCAGTTCGTGCGCACCCATGTGGATGTGTCCGACCCCAAGCTGGTTGCGCTCAGGGCCATGCTGGAGGTGCGCGAGGAGATGAAGGAGTGGGTCGAGTTGCAGATAGTGGCCTTCCCGCAGGAGGGGATCCTCTCCTACCCCAACGGCAAGGCCTTGCTGGAAGAGGCGCTCCAACTGGGAGCCGACGTGATCGGTGCCATCCCTCACTTCGAGTTCACCCGGGAGTACGGGGTAGAGAGCCTGCACCATATCTTCGCGCTGGCAGAGCAATATGGCGTACTGGTCGATGTGCACTGCGACGAGATAGACGACGAGCAGTCCCGCTTTATCGAAACGTTGGCAACGCTTGCTTATGAGCGTGGCATGGGGGCCAGGGTTACCGCCAGCCACACCACCGCCATGCACTCCTACAACGGGGCTTATGCCTCCCGTCTGTTCCGTCTGCTGCGCATGGCCGACATCAACTTCGTGGCGAACCCCCTGGTGAACATTCATCTGCAGGGGCGCTTCGATACCTATCCCAAACGCCGCGGCGTCACCCGGGTGAAGGAGATGCTGGAGGCGGGCATCAATGTCTGTTTCGGCCACGACGACGTGTTCGACCCCTGGTATCCCATGGGCACGGGCAACATGCTGCAGGTGTTGCACATGGGGCTGCATGTCTGTCAGATCATGGGCTATGAGCAGATCAACGACGGCTTGAAGCTGATCGGTGAGCACAGCGCCCGCACCCTCAATGTGCAGGACAGATACGGCATCGAGGTGGGCAAGCCCGCCAACCTGCTGATCCTGCCGGCGGAGAACGGCTTCGATGCGGTGCGCCGTCAGGTGCCGGTGCGCTACTCCATCCGTCACGGCAAGGTGATTGCGCAGACCCAGCCGGCCCAGACTTCGTTGCACCTGGCCACCACCGAGCCGGTGGATTTTCGCCGTTAAACCCTGATGGATTGATCCCGGCGCTGTCACTTGCGGCGGCGCTTTTGCATAATCCCCCATATTAGCCTGACAGGACGGAGTCCGTTTCGATGCAAACCTGGTTATTTGTGGCCGTCGGCGGCGCCATCGGCGCCTGCCTGCGCTTTGGCATGACGGAGTTGTTCGCCCTGCTGTTTGGTCGCAGCTTTCCCTACGGCACCCTGGCGGTGAACGTGATCGGCTCCTTCATCATGGGGCTGGCGTTCGCGCTCATCAGCCACGGCCATGTGCTGGAGAGTCCGATGAAACCGCTGCTGATGGTGGGTATTTTGGGGGCTTTGACTACCTTCTCCTCCTTTGCCCTGGATACTGTGCTGCTGGCCCAGCAGGGAGCCTATCTGAAGGCGCTGCTCAACATGGGCCTCAACGTCTTCCTCTGTCTCGCCATGGTGGTGCTGGGGATGCAGCTGGTCGCGAGCCGGGTATGAGAAGCAGCCAGCCATCTCGTTAGAAGCCGCTGAGCCAGGTTCCTCTACGGAACCTCATCTTGCCGACCGATTCCCATGACGGGCAGTAAACCGGTTCTTAGGTGTCCGGACGCTGGCGGCTCTGGTAAACTGGCGGCCATTCTTTGCTCTATGGGTGTTTGAGGGATGTCGGAACAGACGAATACTACGCATTTTGGCTATAAAACCGTGGCGGCGACCGAGAAGGAAACTCTGGTGGCTGGCGTCTTCCATTCGGTGGCGGCCAAGTATGATCTGATGAACGACCTGATGTCGTTCGGCATTCACCGCCTCTGGAAGCGCTTCACAATCGACTGCTCAGGCGTGCGTAAAGGTCAGAAAGTGCTGGATTTGGCCGGTGGTACAGGGGATTTGACTGCCAAATTCTCCCGCATCGTCGGTGAAACCGGTCAGGTGGTGCTGGCGGACATCAACGACTCCATGCTGAAGGTGGGCCGTGACAAGCTGCGCAACCTGGGGGTGGCGAACAACGTCTCCTACGTGCAGGCCAACGCCGAGGCGCTGCCCTTCCCGGATAACCACTTCGACGTCATCACCATCGGCTTCGGCCTGCGCAACGTCACCGACAAGGACAAGGCGCTCGCCTCCATGTATCGGGTGCTCAAGCCGGGCGGACGCCTGCTGGTGCTGGAGTTCTCCAAGCCCGAGAGCGAGGTGATCGCCAAGCTGTATGACCTCTACTCCTTCAAGCTGTTGCCCAAGATGGGCGAACTGGTGGCGAACGACAGCGAGAGCTACAAGTACCTGGCGGAATCCATTCGCATGCACCCGGATCAGCAGACCCTGAAGGGCATGATGGAGAACGCCGGCTTCGATCAGGTGGACTTCTACAACCTGACCCAGGGCGTGGTCGCCCTGCACCGTGGATACAAGTTTTAAGGTTGCCTATGCCGATGGATGCCATGGTCACCGCGGTGATCGAAACCAGCCTCAACCAGCTGCTGAATCTCGACAAACAGAGCCCGGAGCGGCTGCGCAAGCTGGCGGGCAAGGTGCTCAAGCTGGAGTTGCGTGAACTCAAGCCGCTCTGGTTCGTGTTCTCCGAGCGCCGCCTCGACGTGCTGGCCCAGTTCGAGGGGGAGGCCGATGCGGTGCTGAGCCTGTCGCTGACGGCCTTGGGCCTGCTCAAAGACCCCTCCGCCCTGACTCGCTATATCCGCGAGGAGAAACTGGACCTGAGCGGAGATCCCCAGCTGGTACAGGCGTTCAGCGCCCTGCTGGGAGAGCTCGACATCGACTGGGAAGAAGAACTCTCTCGCTATACCGGTGACGTGCTGGCTCACACCCTGTGCGGCGGTGCCCGTCAGGCGCGTCGTCTGGTGGGGCGCGAGCTGTGTCGCACCCAGCGCCAGCTGGCCGAGTACCTGACCGAAGAGGCTCGCCTCGCCCCGGGTCCGCTCGAGGTCGCCAGTTTCAGCGATGACGTCGAGCTGCTGGCCCAGCACATGAAGGCCGTCGAGTTGCGGCTCGCCCGCCTCGAACAGCAGGTGAGCTGATGACCCCGAAGGAGTTCAAACGCCTCTATCGCATCGTCAGCATCCTGCTGGAGCAGGGCATCGACGAGCTGGTCCCCGCCCGCTATCAACCCTGGCCCGGCCGTCTGCTGCGCCGCAGCCTGTTCTGGCTCAAGAACAAGCAGCCGGATCTGAGTCGTGGTGCCCGCATCCGTCTCGCCTTCGAGGCGCTCGGCCCCATCTTCATCAAGTTCGGCCAGATGCTGTCGACCCGGCGCGATCTGTTGCCGCCGGACATCGCCGAGGAGCTGGCTCTGCTGCAAGACAGGGTACCCCCCTTCTGTGGTCAGGCCGCCCGTCGCCAGATAGAGGCGAGCCTGGGTTGTCCCATCGAGACCCTGTTCGACGACTTCGACGAGACGCCGCTGGCGTCCGCCTCCATCGCCCAGGTGCACACCGCGACATTGAAAGAGAACGGTCGCGAGATCGTCATCAAGGTGATCCGCCCGGACATAGAGCCCGTCATCGAGGCGGATCTGCGCCTGATGCAGGCGGTGGCCAGACTTGCGGCGCGCTTCGTGCCCCAGAGCGCACGGCTGCGCCCGGTGGAAGTGGTGGAAGAGTATCGCAAGACCATACTCGACGAGCTGAACCTGATGCGCGAGGCCGCCAACGCCATCCAGCTGCGCCGCAACTTCACCGGCTCCGATGCCCTCTATGTGCCCGAGGTGTTTACCGAGCACTGCCGCGAGCAGGTGCTGGTGATGGAGCGCATCTACGGCATCCCGGTCTCCGACATCGGAACGCTGGAGGCCAACGGCACCAACATGAAGCTGCTGGCCGAGCGCGGGGTGGAGGTGTTCTTCACCCAGGTGTTCCGCGACAGCTTCTTCCATGCTGACATGCACCCGGGCAATATCTTCGTCTCCCATGAGCACCCCGAGAATCCACTCTGGATCGGCATCGACTGCGGCATCGTCGGCACCCTCAACCGGGAAGACAAGCGCTACCTGGCGGAGAACTTCCTCGCCTTCTTCAACCGGGACTATCGCCGGGTGGCCGAGCTGCACGTGGAGTCTGGCTGGGTACCCGCCGACACCAAGGTGGACGAGTTCGAGTTTGCCATCCGCACTGTGCTGGAGCCCATCTTCGAGAAGCCGCTGTCCGAGATCTCCTTCGGCCACGTGCTGCTGAATTTGTTCAACACAGCCCGCCGCTTCAACATGCAGGTGCAGCCGCAGCTGGTGCTGCTTCAGAAGACCCTGCTTTACGTGGAAGGGTTGGGGCGTCAGCTCTATCCCCAGCTGGATCTGTGGCAGACCGCCAAGCCCTACCTGGAGAGCTGGATGCACCAGCAGGTGGGCCCCAAGGCGGTGCTGAATGCCATCAAGGAGAAGGCGCCGTTCTGGGCCGAGAAGCTGCCTGAGTTGCCTGAGCTGGTCTACGAGACCCTGCGCCAGGCACGCCATCAGCAGCATCACTTCGATCAGATGTTCGCCGATTTTCGCAAACACAGCCGCCGTCAGGGACAGGCTCGCTACCTCTTAGGGGTTGGAGCCAGCCTGCTGCTCGCGGGTGTATTCTTGCTGACCCAGAAACAACACATTGAGTGGGGACAAATTACCCTCGCCGGTGCCGGTGTATGCTGGTTGCTCGGTTGGTGGAAGGCTCGTTCACACTAAACACACACTCGCGTACTTTAACGCCTGTTCTGGAGAAATAACGGACTGGTATCAGCATCGTTATTCTTGAATGACAAACAAGCGCACCTTAACGCTAATTTTGGAGACATATCATGGGTGGTATCAGTATCTGGCAGTTGTTGATCATCGCAGTCATCGTCGTACTGTTGTTCGGCACCAAGAAGTTGCGCGGGATCGGTGGCGATCTGGGCGCGGCGGTGAAAGGGTTCAAGAAGGCGCTGTCGGATGATCCGGCCGATGCCAAGTCTGAGCAGAAAGACGCGGAGTTCCCGCCAAAGCAGTTGAACGAGACGGCCAACAGCGCCGACACCACCAAGCAGAAAGACAAAGATCAGGCCTAAGCCATGTTCGACATCGGTTTTTGGGAGCTGGTCGTCATCGGCGTGGTGGCCCTGGTGGTGCTGGGGCCCGAGCGGCTGCCGGTCGCCATCCGCACGGCGGCCCACTGGATCAAGCTCATCCGCAGTACCGCCAACTCGGTCAAGTCCGAGTTGGAGCAGGAACTCAAGTTGCAAGAGCTGCACAATGACCTGAAGAAGGCCGAATCTTTGCAGATGAGCAACCTGAGCCCGGATCTGCAGGAGTCCATCGAGCAGTTGAAGGCGGCCGCCCAGTCGGTGAACCGCCCCTATCAGCCGCAGCCTGAGCCGCAAAACGAGATCCGTCCGCCCAGGCCCGAGCCAGAACCCGCCAAGGTGGCGGACGCCGAGCCCGTGGCTGCGGCTCCCGAACCGCAGAGCATAGAGTTGACGGCATCCTCCACGTTGCCAGATGCGGCGCGTGAGAAAGGGGAGGTGAAGTCATGAGTCAGGCCGAACAACCCCTGATCACCCATCTGATCGAGCTGAGAACCCGGCTGATGCGCGCCCTGGCGGCCATTCTGCTGGTGTTCCTCGCGCTCATCTATTTCTCCAACAACATCTACGACTTCGTGGCCCAGCCGCTGCTCAGCCAGCTGCCTGCAGGCACCAGCATGATAGCGACGGATGTGGCGACCCCCTTCATCACCCCGATCAAGCTGACCCTGGTGGTCTCCTTCTTCGTGGCGATCCCCTATCTGCTGTATCAGGCCTGGGCCTTCATCGCCCCGGGTCTGTACCAGCATGAGCGGCGCCTCATCATGCCCCTGGTGGCATCCAGTGCCGTACTCTTCTACGCCGGCATGGCGTTCGCCTACTACGTGGTGTTCCCGCTGGTGTTCGGCTTCTTCACCAGCACGGCGCCCGCTGGGGTGACGGTGGCGACCGACATCGCCAGCTACCTGGACTTCGTGCTCACCCTGTTCTTCGCGTTCGGGGTGGCCTTCGAGATCCCGGTGGCCACCATACTGCTGTGCTGGACCGGGGTAACCACCCCCAAGAGCCTGCGGGAGAAACGCCCCTACGTCATCGTCGGGGTCTTCGTGGTGGGTATGTTGCTGACGCCACCGGATGTCTTCTCCCAGACCCTGCTGGCGATCCCCATGTGGGCCCTGTGGGAGGTTGGCCTCTTCTTCGCCCGCTTCTACGTGAAGCAAGAGGATGAAGAGCAACAGGAACAGGCAGACGGGGAGAGCTGAGGCTCTGTTCGTCACCTTTTTGCCGGACCGCGAGAGGCTGACGAAGCCCCAGGAATATTAAGAATGAGGGGGAGCTTAGGCTCCCTTCCTCTTTTCATGCCTTCCGCACAGGCGTATGGTGAGGCCCCATCGAGAAGGTGGTTTTCAACTACCTGATATCTCTTCTCTTTGTTCGGAGTATCCCGCGTCATGATCGACATAGGTGTCAATCTCACCAGCAGCCAGTTCAGCGGCGAGCAAGCCGACCTCGTGGCACGCGCCCGCGTCGCCGGGGTCGAGGGGCTGATCCTCACCGGCACCTGCCTGGCGGGCAGCCGGGAGAGTGCCGAGCTTGCAGCCCAGTGGCCGGGCTACTGTTTCTCCACTGCCGGTGTGCATCCCCACGATGCCAAGAGCGTCGATGGGGATACCCTGCCTGCGCTGCGTGAACTGGCGGCCCTGCCCCAGGTGGTGGCCATCGGCGAGTGCGGCCTCGACTACAACCGCGACTTCTCCCCAAGGCCGGTGCAAGACCAGGTATTCGACGCCCAGCTGGCCCTGGCCGCCGAGCTGAATATGCCGGTGTTCCTGCACTGCCGCGATGCCCACGAACGCTTCATCGAGATCCTGGGCCCCTGGCTGCCGAGATTGCCGGGCGCCGTGCTGCACTGCTTCACCGGCTCAGATGCCGAGCTGGACGAGTGCCTCGCGCTCGGGCTGCACATAGGTGTCACCGGCTGGCTGTGCGACGAGCGCCGTGGCCAGTTGCTGCGCGAGCAAGTGGCACGGATCCCGGCCGGTCGGCTGATGATAGAGACGGATGCCCCCTATCTGGTGCCACGGGATCTGACACCCAGACCCAAGCGCAACGAACCTGCTTATCTGCCGCACATCGCCAAGGTGGTGGCGGCCTGTCGTGGTGAGACGCCCGAGGCCTTGCTGGCCCACACCCGGGCCACCTCAGCCGCGTTCTTCCAACTTCCACTCCAGGAGTGACTCATGGCTACAACTCTTCCGGGCGCCTTCCCTGGCCGCCGCCTGCGCCGGGTGCGCAAGAATGACTTCAGCCGTCGTCTGGTGCGTGAAAACACGCTGACCGTCGACGATCTCATCTATCCGGTGTTCGTGCTGGAAGGGGTGAACCAGCGTGAAGCCGTCGTCTCCATGCCG
Source organism: Aeromonas lusitana (assembly GCF_002812985.1). Classification (GTDB taxonomy): domain Bacteria; phylum Pseudomonadota; class Gammaproteobacteria; order Enterobacterales; family Aeromonadaceae; genus Aeromonas; species Aeromonas lusitana. Next base: position 68,541 of record NZ_PGCP01000028.1, on the reverse strand, counting down.
GGGGTGGATCGCCTCTCCATCGATCTGCTGTTGGAGGAGGCCGCGGAACTGGTGGCCCTCGGCGTGCCCGCCATCGCCCTGTTCCCGGTGACCCCGCTGGAGAGCAAGAGCCTGCTGGCGGAAGAGGCCTATAGCCCGGACGGTCTGGCCCAGCGCGCGACCCGCGCCCTCAAGGCCCGTTTCCCGGAGCTAGGGGTCATCACGGATGTGGCGCTGGATCCCTTCACCACCCACGGCCAGGACGGCATTATCGATGACGAAGGCTATGTGATGAATGACATCACCACCGAGATCCTGGTGAAGCAGGCGCTCTCCCATGCCGCCGCCGGGGCCGACATAGTGGCACCGTCCGACATGATGGATGGCCGCATCGGCGCCATCCGCGCGGCGCTGGAGGAGAACGGCTTCATCAACGTGCAGATCATGGCCTACTCCGCCAAGTACGCCTCCTGCTACTATGGTCCGTTCCGCGATGCGGTGGGTTCTGCCGGCAACCTCGGCAAGAGCAACAAGGCCACCTATCAGATGGACCCGGCCAACGACAATGAGGCCCTGCACGAGGTGGCGTTGGACATCCAGGAAGGGGCTGACAGCGTCATGGTCAAGCCGGGCATGCCGTATCTGGACGTGATCCGCCGGGTCAAGGATCAGTTCGGCGTGCCGACCTTCGCCTATCAGGTGAGCGGTGAATATGCCATGCACATGGCGGCCATCCAGAACGGCTGGCTGAAGGAGAAGGAGTGCATCCTGGAGTCCCTGGTCTGCTTCAAGCGGGCCGGTGCCGACGGCATCCTCACCTACTTCGCCAAGCGGGTCGCCCAGTGGCTGCAGGAAGATGCTCGCCGGAGCTGAACGGCTTGAGCGAATGAAAAAAATGCCAGTCGATACGACTGGCATTTTGCTTTTCAGGGGGTGGCGCGGGCTTCATCTATCAGGCTGTCCGGGCCGAGTACCTGGGGTAGCACCCTGGGCTCGCGCTGGCCAGGGGTATACCAGAGGTAGAGCGGCACACCGGAGCGACCGTGCTGCGCCAGGAAGGCGGTGATCCCGGGATCGCCCTGGGTCCAATCCCCCCGCATCACCTCGACACCCGCCTCGGCAAAGGCCTGTTCTGTGGCGCGGCGATCGATGGCGATCTGCTCGTTGACCTTGCAGGTCATGCACCAGTCGGCGGTGAAGTAGAGAAACACCGGCTTGTCCCCCGCTCTCAGGACCTCCAGCTTGGCTGGATCGAAGGCGAGCCGGTTGGCGGGCTGGGACTGGGTGGCGCGCTCGCTCATCTGGCTCAGACCGAGAGGGATGACGAGGGCGGCAGCCAAGACTGCAGGCAGCCAGGCCTGCGGCTTCATCCCTCGCTGGCGCAGGCCGGTCAGCCAGAGGCCGAACGTCAGCAGCATGGCACAGCCCAGGCTGGCGGTCAGCGCGTTGGCGGACACCTGTTGGCCGAGCACCCACGACAGCGCCAGCATGGTCAGGAACATGGGGACGGCAAGCAGGCGGCGAAGGGTCGCCATCCAGAGCCCGGGTTTCGGCATCCGGCGCTGTAAGGCCGGGACAAACCCCAGCAGCAGGAAGGGCAGCGCTATGCCGAACCCCAATCCGGCGAACACCAGCATGCCCGCCAGGGGCGGCAGGATCAGGGCGGTGCCGAGCGCCGCCGCCATGAAGGGGCCGGTGCAGGGGGTGGCGACAAAGGCGGCGAGGGCGCCGGTCCAGAACGCCCCGGCGACGCTGCTGCGGCGGGTCAGTCCGGCTCCGGCGTCGAGAGTGCTCAGCTCAAACAGGCCGGCCATGTTGAAGGCGATGACGCAGGTCAGCAGCAGCAACAGCAGTATCATGCGTGGATCCTGCAGCTGGAAGGCCCAGCCGAGCTGGGCACCGCCCGCCCGCATGGCCAGCAGCACGCCACCGAGCAGCATGCAGGTCGCCATCACCCCGGCGGTATAGGCCAGCGCCTCGCGCCGCGCGGCACGGGCGCTGGCACCGGCCCGTGCCAGGCTCATCGCCTTGAGGCTGAGGATGGGGAAGACGCAGGGCATCAGGTTCAGCAGCAGGCCACCGGCGATCGCCCCGGCCAGCGCCAGCAGCAGGGCGGTTGTACCGCTCTCACCCCTGGCCGGTGCGGCGGCAAGCCTGGCGTCCAGATCCAGCCCAAGGCCGTTACCAAGTGCCAGGGTCGCCTCGAATGCCTCGGCCGGGCTGGCACCCGCCCGGGTCTCGACGATGAGCAGATCGCCCCGACGCTCGAACCGCTGGGGGGCGGCATCGACGATGGCCTGTTTGGTGGCGCTGAAGAGGTGCGGCTCATCGATTTCTATGCTGGCGGGGAGCGGTACCTCGAGGCGCAGCCGTTGCTTATCGACGGTGAAGCTGACGGGGGAGCCGAGCGGTCTGGGTAGTGCCTGACGCCACTTGGTAAAGTTGGCGGCGAGGGCGGCATCGGCTTCGCCGTGGCCGACGTGCAGCGTGATCTGCAGGCTGGCACGCTCCGGGACGCAGGCGTCGTGACGGCAGGCCAGATACTGCATGTCGAGGCGGATCGGCAGTTGGGTGCCCAGGGCCATCCCCTCGGCGACGGAGAGCTCGGCCAGCAGCGCGTAGGGTTGGCCGTAGACATGGTTCATGATGCCGTCGATCTGCAGGGTCTGGGGGAGCGGATAAGCCACCTCGCCGACGCTGACACCATCGGGCAGGTGCCAGGTCAGTCTGGGGGCCAGGCCGACATCCCCCGGCTGCTTCCAGTAGCCGTGCCATTCCCCTTGAGGGGTCATCTTGATCGCCAGGGTGGTGGTGCCGTTGGCGGCCGGGGTGGGGCTGGCGGCGTGCAGGGAGGAGGCGATTAGCACCTCCTCGGCGCCGGGCATATCCGCTGCGGCCAGCATGGGGGCGCTCAGGCTCAGGCAGAGCCAAAGTAGCAACCGCTTCAGGGAGTCGAGTTTCATGGGTCTCTTCGTGCGGGAGAAAAAAAGACACCAGCCAGTGGGGCCGGTGTCCATGACGTCTGACGGTTACTTCAGCTGCTTGACGGCGTCGGCAAGGTCGCGATCCTGCGGGCTCAGGATGCGGGCGACGCGGCCCTGGCTATCCAGTAGCACCACGCTGGGGATGTCGCGCACCCCGAAGGCACGGAACAGGGAATCATCTTCGTTCAGTGCCAGCGGCAGAGTGCTGCCCGAACTTTTCTGGTAATCCTGCAGGTCGGCCACCGAGACCCAGAGTCCGGAGGAAACCCCCAGCCACTCTACGCCCTTCTCGCTCGCCATCAGCTTTTCGGCCTCTTCGCGCACGAACTGGCAGTTCTTGGCGGTCTGCGGGCGGCTCTCGGCCAGGTAGGATTCACACCAGGGGGCGAAGAAGACGATGGCGCGCGGCTTCTGGTTCGCGGCGGCGAAGTCCACTTGCCGGCCATCCAGCTGGGTGATCCCAAGATTGCTCACCTTGTCGCCCACGGCGAAGGTGGGGGTTGCGGTGGCGCTGGTGGCCTGAGCGATTGGCTGTGGCTCTTCGGAGATCGCCTGTTGCAGTGCCGTGTGCAGGGCCTGGTCTTCCAGATGACCCACGTGCATGATCTTGCCATCGCGCCCGATCACCACATGCTGGGGGGTGACCCTCAGGTTCAGCGCGGTCGCCAGGGTACCGTCATCGATGGCGATGGGCATGGTCAGGCCCAGCTCCTTGCGGTAGGCGCGAATGGCGTCGGCGTCGTCAGAGAAGCCGGTGTTGACGGCGATCACCTGGATCTGGTCGCCAAACTTCTGCTCTATGGTCTCAAAGCCCGGCATCTGCTGGCGGCAAGGCACGCACCAGGTGGCCCAGAACTTCAGATAGACCGGTTTTTTCCCATAGAGTTCGGCCAGATCGAGCTGTTTGCCATCCAGGGTGGTCAGCTTGGCCGCCGGAGCCGGTTGGCCGATCAAGGCGCTGCCTGCGCTCTTGGCGCGTCGCTCGCCTTCGGCGTCGTAGCTGTTGTCGTCCGCCCAGGCAGGCTGGCTGATGCCGAGCAGGAGCAACAGGGTGGCTAGGGGTTTGATCACAGAGGGCAGGGACAAGACGGACTCCTTACTACTTTCGAACATGTATCGTGGATGGTTTAATGACACATTTTAGCCAGTTTGACAGTCCAGTAATAAGGACCATGAATGCCTGTTTTCAATGTACCATCGCGGACATGGGCCAGCGCCCATGACTGAGCTGCACATAGCGCTGCGGCGCGAAGCCGGGAGCTCGCTAGCCGACCAGATCGCCACGGCCATCGGCCAGTCGATCCGCCAGGGCTCGCTCTATGCGGGGGCCAGGCTGCCCTCGTGGCGGGATCTGAGTATCCAGCTCGGCGTCGCGCGGGGCACAGTCCGTGCCGCTTATGAGCGGTTGATCGATGAGCAGCTGATCGTCTCGCAGGGGGCGGCGGGGACCTTCGTCGCCCAGTGCCTGCCGGTGGACTCGCCGCCCGACCTCAGGGTACAAGCCAATCCCTTGCCCGAGCTCTACCAGCATCCCTTCGGCGAGCGTCCCCAGGTGTTTCAAGTCGGCGTGCCCGCGCAGGATGGCTTTCCCGGCAAGCTGTGGTCCCGGGTGGCGGCCCAGGCTGCCAGTCAGGCCGCCATGGCAACGGTCAGCTATCCCGATCCCCGCGGCGAGCTGACGCTGCGCACCGAGATCGCCGCCTATCTGTCCGTGGCCCGCGGGATCGGCTGCTCGCCGGCCCAGATCCTCATCACCTCGGGGTACAGCGGTGCCCTTGGGCTGCTTGTCCACGGCCTTGGCTTGCAGGGGAAAGAGGCCTGGATTGAGGATCCGGGCTATCCACTGTCCCGGATGGCCCTCGCCATGGCGGGGGTGACGCCGGTACCGATCCCGGTCGATACGCAAGGGCTGGATGTTGATGCGGGGATAGCCAGTGCGGCGGACGCTGCGCTGGCCATAGTCACCGCCGGCCAGCAGGCGCCGCTGGGCATGACCCTCTCCCTCGCCCGCCGCCACCGGTTGCTGGAGTGGGCCGCCAGTCGCGGCGGCTGGATCGTCGAGGATGATTACCTGAGCGAGTTGCAACTCACCGGCCGGGCGGCGCCAGCCCTGGCTTCTCTGGATCGCCATGGCCGGGTCATCTATGTCGGTACCTTCAGCAAGACCATCAGCCCCAGCCTGCGTCTCGGTTTCATGGTGGTGCCGCCGGCCCTGGCCAGCAAGATGGGGGATGTGGCTGCCGCACTCGCGCCAGCAGCCTCGGTGGCGAGCCAGTTGGCGCTCGCGGAGTTCATGCGCAAGGGACACTATCTGCGTCATTTGCGCAAGATGAAGCGGATGTACCGTGCGCGGGCGGCGGCGCTGCAACAGGTCCTGCCGGTACCCGCCGAGGCGGTCAGCATGGCGGGGCTGGCGCTGCTGCTGCACCTGCCTCAGGGCTGCGATGATGTCGCCATCGTGCGCCAGGCCCAGGCTGTCGGACTGGCGCCAGCTCCCCTGTCCGTCTGGTTTGCAGACCCGGCGCGCGCGAGATCGGGTCTGCTGCTGGGGATCACCAATCTGCCGCAAGAGGGACTGGAGGATTGTTGTGCCCGCCTGATGCGCCTGATAGGGCCAGGTGCAGGGCAGGAGGGCCCGCCCTCGTCGTCGTCGATGACCGATCTGGCGATTTAATAGACAAGGGTCGCGAAAAGTGGGTAGTTGCCCCTGTTATTGGCGGCAAAGGCTTGATAAATGGGGTTTCTGCCTACATCTTAGATGGTCCAAGCAAGCTTCTGGACGGCAGGGGCTGTAGAGCATTTAGAGGTACCCAGGTATGAACAACCCTTTGCTGACAATGGACTCGCTGCCTCCTTTCAGCCAGATCCAGCCTGATCAGGTGCAACCTGCCGTGACGCAGGCCATCGCCGATTGCAAACAGAAGATCGAAGACGTGCTGGCCCAGCGCGAGCCCCACACCTGGGACAGCCTGATCGCGCCGCTGGAAGAGGTCAACGACCGATTGGCGCGCATCTGGTCGCCGGTGAGCCACCTCAACTCCGTACTCAATAGCGAGGCGCTGCGCGCGGCCCACGACGCCTGCCTGCCGCTGTTGTCCGAATTCCAGACCTATGTCGGCCAGCACGAAGGCCTCTACCAGGCCTATCTGGCCCTGGCCGAGAGCGACGACTTCCCGCTCCTGAGCAGCGCCCAGCGCAAGGAGATCCAGAATACCCTGCGCGACTTCCGCCTGTCTGGCATCGGCCTGCCCGCCGAAGCGCAGCAGCGCTACGGCGAGATCCAGGCCCGCCTCTCCGAGCTGGCCTCCCGCTTCAGCAACAACGTGCTGGATGCGACCCAGGGCTGGAGCAAGCTGGTGACTGACGAGGCTGAACTGGCCGGTCTGCCCGCCAGTGCCCTGGCCGCCGCCCGCCAGTTGGCGGAGCACAAGGGTCAGCAGGGCTGGTTGTTCACCCTGGATATCCCTTCTTATTTGCCGATGATGATGTATGCGGACAACAGCGCCCTGCGCGCCGAGCTGTATGAGGCCTTCACCACCCGCGCCTCGGATCAGGGCCCGAACGCCGGCAAGTGGGACAACTCCGCCATCATGACCGAGCTGCTCAGCTTGCGCCGCGAGCTGGCCAAGCTGCTCGGCTTTGGTAACTATGCCGAATTGTCGCTTGCCACCAAGATGGCGGACAAGACCGAGCAGGTGGTGTGCTTCCTCACGGATCTGGCGGCCAAGTCCCTGCCCCAGGGCAAGGCCGAGCTGGAAGAGATCCGCGCCTTCGCCACGGAGCAACACGGTCAGAGCGAGCTGGCGGCCTGGGATATCCCTTATTACGCCGAGAAGCTCAAGCAGCACAAGTTCTCCATCTCCGACGAGCAGCTGCGTCCCTATTTCCCCGCCAACCGGGTGGTGAAGGGCCTGTTCGAGGTGGTACGCCGGGTGTTCGGCATGAAGGTGCGCGAGCGCCTCGGTATCGACACCTGGCATCCGGACGTGCGCTTCTACGACATCTTCGATGCCGAAGATGAGCTGCGCGGCAGCTTCTACCTGGATCTCTACGCCCGCGAACACAAGCAGGGCGGCGCCTGGATGGATGTCTGCCTGGGTCGTCGCTACCGTCAGGACGGTTCACTGCAAAAGCCGGTGGCCTACCTGACCTGCAACTTCAACGGCCCTGTGGATGGCAAGCCGGCCCTGTTCACCCACAACGAGGTGGTGACCCTGTTCCACGAGTTCGGTCACGGCATCCATCACATGCTGACCCAGATCGACGTGGCCGGGGTGGCTGGCATCAACGGCGTGGCCTGGGATGCGGTCGAGCTGCCGAGCCAGTTCCTGGAGAACTGGTGCTGGGAGTCCGAGGCGCTGGCCTTTATCTCCGGTCATCACGAGACCGGCGAGCCGCTGCCCGCGGATCTGCTGGAGAAGATGCTGACCGCCCGTAACTTCCAGGCGGCCATGCAGATGCTGCGCCAGCTGGAGTTCGCCCTGTTCGATTTCCGCCTGCACCAGGAGTTCGATCCGGCCAATCCCGAGCTGGTACCGACCCTGCTGGATCAGGTGCGCAGCCAGGTCGCCGTGATGACGCCGCCTGCGTTCAACCGCTTCCAGCACAGCTTCTCCCACATCTTCGCCGGCGGTTATGCGGCGGGCTACTACAGCTACAAGTGGGCCGAGGTGCTGTCGGCGGATGCCTTCTCCCGCTTCGAGGAGGAGGGGATCTTCAACCCGGCCACCGGTCAATCCTTCCTGAAAAACATCCTGGAGAAGGGCGGTTCAAAAGAACCCATGGAGCTGTTCCGTGCCTTCCGGGGCCGGGAGCCCCAAGTGGATGCACTGCTGCGGCATAGTGGGATCGCCGCGTGATTTTTGAGATAAAAAGGGACCGTCAGGTCCCTTTTTTCAAGGCTTTTGAATATCTTGCGGATAGCATGTTTGCACTGGCCCCGCCTCTTGAGTAGAGTCGGGTTCTACCTTCCAAGGAGAGAAAGAACCTTGCCATGAGGCGAGCACTCGAGTCTGTCTATCAAATCATCTCAAGCCTGTCTCATCTGAGCGGCAAGGGATATTTCGATACTTTTGTGAGTGAAATCGCCAAAGCGGTGGGGGCGGATCTCGTCCTTATTTCGGGGCAGGACCCCTCGGGCCTGTTCTTCACCATCCATGCCGCCCATCCTGCCACCCTGGACATAGGCTCCTACAGCTTTCCCCTTGCCAGCACCCCGGGCGAGATCGTCATGCAGCAGGGCGAAGCCTGGTTCAACGATCGCTCCTGCCAGCTGTTTCCCCATGCCGCCGTGCTGGAGCGCTGGCAGATCCGGGGCTACGCCGGCATCGCCCTGAAGAACGCCCAGGGCGAGACCATGGGGCTCTGCAGCGTCATGTTCAAACGGGCCATGCCCAGCATGGACAAGATCATGCGCTTGTTGCGCCTGCTGGCCCCGGTTGCCGGCCGCGAGCTGGCGCTCATGTATCAGCAGCAGCCCAAGCCCGCACCGCAGACACAGCCGGAGTATCACAGGTTCCTGGACACCATGATGTCCCATGCGCCGGTCGGTATCGGCAAGCTGGACCTCGAGGGGAAGATCCTCTGGGTCAACCCGGCCATCGAGAAGATGCTGGGCTACAGTCAACATGAACTGCAAAATCGCACCGCAGCAGAGATTAATCATCCAGAAGACTGGTTGGGTAGCATACCCTACTACGAAGAGCTGAGACGGGGAGAGCGTCCCGCCTTCACTCAGGAGAAGCGCTACCTGCATAGGGACGGCTCTGTGCTGTGGGGTCGGGTGACGGTGACGCTGATCCGCAACGAGCAGCTGCAGCCGGACTACCTGATGCTGCTGCTGGAGAATATCGACCCCATCAAGCGTCACGCCGAGCAGCTCAAGCTCTCCCACCGGGTCTATGACAACCTCTCCGAGGCCATACTGGTGTGCGATGCGGACAGCCGCATTATCTCGGTCAACCCGGCGTTCGAGAAGATCACCGGTTACAGCGAGGAGGAGGCCTGCGGCCAGCGCCCCAGCATGCTCAAGTCCGGGCTGCACGATCAGACCTTCTACGCCGATATGTACCATGCCCTGGAGCGGGTCGGGATCTGGCGTGGCGAGGTGTGGAACAAGCGCAAGAACGGCAAGCTCTACCCCCAGCAGCTGATGATCAGCGCCCTGCGGGAAGGGGGCAAGATCAGCCAGTACATCGCCATCTTCAGCGACCTCTCCCAGACCAAGCTGGCGGAGCAGAAGATCGCGGCCCAGGCGAACTACGACAACCTCACCGGCCTGCCGAACCGCTGGCTGTTCGGCCGCTGCCTCAGCCGCTTCTGCGAGCGGGGAGAGCGCTTCGCGCTTATGGTGCTGGATCTCAACAACTTCAAGGCGGTCAACAACAGCATGGATCACCACGTGGGTGATGCCCTGCTGCGGGAGGTGTCGGATCGGCTGGTGAGTCGGGTGCGTACCGAGGATCTGGTGGCCCGCATCGGCGGCGACGAGTTCGCCTTCCTGGTGCCCGGCATCGTCAATCGCCGCCAGGCCGAGGTGTTCGCCAAGCAGGTGATCGCCGGCTTCGCCCGTCCCTTCATGCTGGCCAATCAACACCTCTATGTGACGGCGACCTTAGGCATCACCCTCTGTCCCAGCGATGGCGCCGACAGCGACGAGCTGCTGCGCAACGCCGAGCAGGCGCTGTTCGTCGCCAAACGGCAGGGGCGGCCACTCGGGACCTACAGCGCCTCCATGCGGGAAGAGGTGAGCCAGCGTCACCAGATGCAGCAGGATCTGGCCGAAGCCATCAAGCTGGCTCAGCTGACCATGGCCTATCAGCCTATCTGGGATAACCGCAGCGGCCGGGTCGCCAAACTGGAGGCTTTGGTGCGCTGGTATCACCCCCACTGGGGTCAGGTCTCGCCGGCGGACTTCATCCCGTTGGCGGAAGAGGCGGGCCTCATCCAGGGGCTGGGCGCCCTGGTGCTGTGGCAGTCGTGCCGGGATCTGGCCCGTTTGCAGCAGTCCGGCTTCCCGGATCTGCAGATGTCCATCAACCGCTCCACCCTGGAGTTCCAGACCATAGATCCGGAGGCGAACGAGTGGCTGCGGGTGATCCGCCACTTCGGCCTGGACCCGGCGGACATCATTATAGAGATCACCGAATCCCTGCTGATGGAGAGCAGCGATCAGCACAGGGTGCGGATCGACGCCTTGCGTGAGGCGGGCTGCAAGCTGGCCATCGATGACTTCGGCACCGGCTACTCGGCGCTGAACTACCTGCGCACCTTCCCGGTGGATCTGGTGAAAATTGACCGCTCCTTCGTGCGACACATCCCGTTCAACGAACAAGACAGGCTGCTACTGGACGGCATCATCAACATAGTGCACAACCTCGGCATGCAGGTGGTGATCGAAGGGGTCGAGACCCGAGAACAGCTCAACTTCCTCTGCCAGAAGGGCTGCGCCTTCACCCAGGGTTATCTGCTCAGCCGCCCGCTGCCCTACGACGATCTGGTGGAATACCTGACCCTCAATCGCCAGGGGATGAACCTGGCCAATCTGACCACCGTGAGCTGATCCTCCGCTTCTGCTATGATGCACGGCTTGTACGCCGTCATGAGTCTTCGTTATGCCCCATATCCAGGTTTTCAGTGAAGTGCCCGCCCGTGAAGGGGAGCTCGATGCCTTGCGCCTGCGCTTGGCCGAGGTGGCATTTCCCGCCCCCTTCGCCCTGGTGCTGACCGAGGAGCGGCTGGAGCTGCGCAAGCTGGATGAACCCAAGCTGGGGGCCGTGTACGTGGACTTCGTGGACGGGGCCGTGGCCCACAGGCGCAAGTTCGGCGGCGGCCGTGGCCAGTCCATCGCCAAGGCGGTGGGGCTCAAGGCGGGGGCTATGCCGACCGTGGTGGACGCCACCGCCGGGCTCGGTCGCGATGCCTTCGTGCTGGCGTCCCTTGGCTGCAAGGTGACCCTGATCGAGCGCAGCCCAGTAGTGGCGGCCCTGTTGCAGGATGGATTGACGCGGGCGGCGCAGGATCCTGAGATAGGCCCCTGGGTGCGCGAGCGGATGCAGCTGTTGCAAGGGCCGGCGGTGGACAACCTGCTGGCCCTTAGCGAGCGGCCGGATGTCATCTACCTGGACCCCATGTTCCCCCATAAGCAGAAGTCGGCGCTGGTGAAAAAAGAGATGCGGGTATTCCAGTCGCTGGTGGGACCGGATCTGGACGCGGATGCCCTGTTGCCGGCGGCCCTCAAGATGGCGGAGAAGCGGGTGGTGGTGAAGCGGCCCGACTACGCGGGCTGGCTCAACGAGCAAAAGCCCAGCATGGCCATCGAGACCAAGAGCAACCGCTTCGACGTCTATGTGATGGCGGCGCTGGCGAGCTAGACCGGCCGCCCGGAAAAACGGATGTAAAAAGAGAGGGCCAGCATAGCTGGCCCTCTCTTTTTGGTGATCGATGGTCTATCACTGACCGGGGGCGAAATGTACCCGCTTCGCTTCCCCCTGCCAGACCAGATCCAGGGTCGCGAGCTCAGCCAGACTCAGTCGCTCGCCGCTCTCCAGCTGCAGATACTCGACCCCATCTTTCGCCTCTATGGTTTGCACCTTGTCCGCCCACTGCCGTCCCTGCCGGGTGCTGATGGTCACCGGCAGCTGCCAGCGGGCGGCTATTTCGAGCCAGTCGTAGAGGTCACAGTCGATGGGTTGATAGTCCGTCATGGTGCTCTCCTGGTGGAATGGGCTTAGGCTTCCAGCAAACGGGTGGCCCAGCCCATCTTCTGCTGGCGCTCCACTTCCAGGCGCAGCTCGCTGGCGCGCAGGTAGTGTTCATCCAGCCAGCCCTTGGGCAGGGTCAGGGTCAGGGCATCCTCGTCCGCCTGCAGCATGAACTTGGGCACTGTGCCCTGGGTGCGCCGCATGCAGAGGATGAGGGAGATGCGCAGGATGCGGGCCAGCCGAATCGCCTGGCGACCGGTGACGGCTCCCTGCTTCTCCAGCGGTTCCAGCTTGAATTCGTCCCGCTGGTTGAACAGCAGGGCCGACAACAGCTTCTTCTGCGCCGGGGTGAAACCGGGCATGTCGATGTTGTCTATGATGTAGGCCGCGTGTTGCGGGGCCTTCTTGTACTCGATGCAGAGCCCGATCTCGTGCAGCAGGGCCGCGTAACGCAGGATCGGGCGACCGTAGCGCTTGGAGAGGCGCCAGGCCGGCTGAAGCTGGTTGAACGCCTCGACGGCGGTGTCGCGCACCCGCTCGGCATGTTCCTTGTCGAGCTGGTAGCGGCTGATCAGGCTGTCGGCGGTCCTGTCCCTGGCATCACAGTCGTGATTGTTGCCGAGCAGACCGTAGATGAGCCCTTCTCGCAGGGCGCCACCGGCGAGGGTCATGCTCTCGATGCCGAGGGTTTCGAAGATGGCGATCAGGATGGCGAGGCCGGAGGGGAACACGGTCAGCCGCTCGGCCGCCAGCCCTTCCAGTTGCAGCCGGTCCAGCTTGCCGCAGGCGATGGCCTGACCCATCAACTCCTGCAATTTCGGCAGGGTGACTCGCTCGCTCTTGCCCTGCGCCAGCATGATCTCCTGCAGCGCCTGGACTGTGCCCGAGGCACCGACGCAGGTGCGCCAGCCGAGCACGCGGTAATCGTCCGCCACCTTCTCCAGCACAGCTTTGGCGGCGGCGATGGCCTGATTGAAGCGGGCCTCGGAGAGTTCGCCGTCACCGAAGTGGTTGTTGAGCCAGGTGACGCAGCCCATGTGCAGGCTGTTGAGCAGCTTGGCCTCGCTGTGTTCGCCTATCACCAGCTCGGTACTGGCGCCGCCGATGTCGATCACCAGCCGATTGCCTTCCCCGGCGGAGGTCCAGGAGACCCCCTCGTAGATGGTCTTGGCCTCTTCCTCGCCCGAGATGATCTCGATGCTGTGGTTGAGCACCCGTTCCGCTTCGCTCAGGAACTCATCGACGTTGGTGGCAAGGCGCAAGGTGGCGGTACCCACCACCCGGATGTTGTCGGAGGGGATGTCCTGCAGCTGCTCGGAGAACAGGCGCAGACAGTCCCAGCCCCGCTCCATGGCGGCGCGGCTGAGGCGAAATTCGGAGTCGAGACCGGCGGCGAGGCGCACCTTGCGCTTGACCTTGGTGACGGTGCGCAGGGCACCGGCGACCTCGCGCACCACCAGCATATGAAAGCTGTTGGAGCCGAGGTCGATGGCGGCATAGAGCGGCGAGTTGTGCAACTGGGCCTGTCCTGTCAGCTCTTGCGGGGCGGACGGCGGCGGTTGTTGCTGTTGCCACCACCCTGACGATCCCGCATGTTGCGGTTCACCGGCTGGCGGTTGCGGAACACCCGTTTCGGGGCGGTCACGTCATCCAGCAGCGCCTCGCGGTCATACTTGCTGACCGGGATGGAGTGGTGGATGTACTCCTCGATGGCCGGCAGGTTAAAGGCATAGTCTTCACAGGCCAGGCTGATGGAGTGACCGCTCTTGCCGGCGCGACCGGTACGACCGATACGGTGTACATAGTCTTCGGCATCGTCGGGCAGGTCGAAGTTGAAGACGTGGGTCACGTCAGGGATGTGCAGACCACGGGCGGCCACGTCGGTGGCGACCAGGATGTCGAGCTGACCCTTGGTGAACTCTTCCAGGATCTTCATCCGCTTCTTCTGGGGCACGTCGCCGGTCAGCAGACCGACACGGTGGCCGTCGTTCTCCAGCCAGGCATGGACGTCTTCACAGACATGCTTGGTGTTGGCGAAGACGATGGCTTTCTCCGGCCACTCTTCTTCCATCAGGGAGAGCAACAGTAGCATCTTGTCTTCATTGGAGGGATAGAACAGCTCCTCCTTGATGCGCACGCCCGTCATCTGTTCCGGCTCGACCTGTACGTGTTCCGGGTGGTTCATGTGCTCGTAGGCCAGCTCCTGCACCCGCAGGGAGAGGGTGGCGGAGAACAGCATGCTCAGGCGCTCGGTGGCGGGGGGCATGCGGCGGAACAGGAAGCGGATGTCCTTGATAAAGCCGAGATCGAACATGCGATCCGCTTCATCCAATACCACTACCTGGATGTTGCCCAGATCGATGACCTTGGACTTGAAGTAGTCGATGATGCGACCCGTGGTGCCGATCAGGATGTCGACACCCTGTTCCAGCACGGCCAGCTGCTTGTCGTAGCCTTCGCCACCGTAGGCGAGACCGAGCTTGAGGCCGGTCGAGGCAGACATGCTTTCCGCATCGTTGTAGATCTGGACCGCCAGCTCCCGGGTCGGTGCCATTATGATGGCGCGCGGCTGGTTGATCAGGCGCGGTTGGGTCAGCGGGTGGGTCAACAGATAGTTGAAGGTCGCGGCCAGGAAGGCAAGGGTTTTGCCGGTCCCTGTCTGGGCTTGACCGGCGAGGTCATGGCCTTCTACCAGCAGCGGCAGAGACAGTGCCTGGATGGGCGTGCAATAGTGAAATCCCTTTGATTCCAGACCAGCCAGAACTTCGGGTTCGAGGCCCATTTGGGCGAATTTTTCGGTCGTTAGATGTGTTTTGCTCATGGCGGTAGGTTATCAGGTTAGGCTTGCAATAATAAACAGGATCATTTCAAATAGGGCAACTATTGCCTTTGTTGATCCGTCAATAAAGCCTTAATTACTGACTGGAGTTGGAGATGAGTGACAAGATTGTTCAGCTGAGCGATGCCAGCTTCGAGGCCGATGTAATCAAAGCCGACAGCCCCGTTCTGGTCGATTTCTGGGCTGAATGGTGCGGTCCGTGCAAGATGATTGCCCCGATCCTCAGCGAAGTCGCCCAAGAATATGCCGGTCGCGTGACCGTGGCGAAATTGAACATCGATCATAACGCCGACACTCCGCCCAAGTATGGCATTCGCGGTATCCCGACCCTCTTGCTGTTCAAGAATGGCGAAGTGGCAGCGACCAAGGTCGGCGCCCTGTCCAAGACTCAGCTGAAAGAGTTCCTGGACGGTAACCTGTAATAATCAAGAAGGAGCGCATTGCAATAATGCGCTCCTTGTGTTTTATCACCTAGACGCTCATCCCGATTGGTGCTAGTTTATCGCTCGTTTGCTAACCTTTTTGCCTGACTCTTTGCTTACCAACAGCCTGGCAAATCAAATCCGATCAGCATCAATCCAGCAGACTGTCTCCCCTACTTCAATCCTTGCTTACAGACTTTCACCACTATGAATCTGACTGAATTAAAGAACACTCCTGTGTCCGAGCTGGTCAAGCTTGGCGAATCCATGGGGTTGGAAAATCTGGCTCGGGCGCACAAGAAAGACATCATTTTCGCCATCCTCAAGGCGCACGCCAAGGGCGGTGAAGATATCTTTGGCGACGGTGTGCTGGAAATCCTGACCGATGGTTTTGGCTTCCTGCGTAGCGCAGACGGTTCCTACCTGGCGGGCCCTGACGATATCTACGTCTCCCCGAGCCAGATCCGCCGCTTCAACCTGCGTACCGGCGATACCATCTCCGGCAAGATCCGGCCACCGAAAGAGGGCGAACGTTACTTCGCGCTGCTCAAGGTCAACGACGTCAACTACGATCGTCCGGAAAATGCCCGCAACAAGATCCTGTTCGAAAACCTGACCCCCCTGCACGCCAACGAGCGTCTGCGCATGGAGCGTGGCAACGGTTCGACCGAAGACATCACAGCCCGTGTACTGGATCTCGCATCCCCCATCGGCAAGGGCCAGCGCGGCCTCATCGTCGCACCGCCCAAGGCCGGTAAGACCATGCTGCTGCAGAACATCGCCCAGAGCATCGCCTACAACCACCCGGATTGTGAGCTGATCGTGCTGCTGATCGACGAGCGTCCGGAAGAAGTGACCGAGATGCAACGCATGGTCAAGGGTGAAGTCATCGCCTCCACCTTCGACGAGCCGGCCTCCCGTCACGTCCAGGTCGCCGAGATGGTGATCGAGAAGGCCAAGCGCCTGGTCGAGCACAAGAAGGATGTGGTCATCCTGCTGGACTCTATCACCCGTCTGGCCCGTGCCTACAACACCGTCATCCCGTCATCCGGCAAGGTACTGACAGGTGGTGTGGATGCGAACGCCCTGCACAGACCCAAGCGCTTCTTCGGTGCCGCCCGTAACGTTGAGGAAGGCGGCAGCCTGACCATCATAGCGACCGCGCTGATCGACACCGGTTCCAAGATGGACGAGGTCATCTACGAAGAGTTCAAGGGTACCGGCAACATGGAACTGCACCTCTCGCGCAAGATCGCCGAGAAGCGCACCTATCCGGCCATCGACATCACTCGCTCCGGCACCCGCAAGGAAGAGCTGCTGACTGCCCCGGACGAGCTGCAGAAGATGTGGATCCTGCGCAAGATCATTCACCCCATGGGCGAGATCGACAGCATCGAGTTCCTCATCGACAAGCTGGCTGCGACCAAGACCAACGACGAGTTCTTCGACTCCATGAAGCGTCAGCAGAAGTAACAGCCCCCAAGAATGATAAAACCGCGGCCCAGGTCGCGGTTTTTGTTTATCTATTTGCCGGTGCCCTTAGTACTATGGGGCCAGGACGCCACAAGGCCGGATGTCACAAGGATAGGGACGTCATGAAGCTGATTTTCTTGCTATGGATTGGGTGGCTGCTGGCCGCCGCGCCCGTGCAGGCCGCCGATTCTCCCCCGCGGTTGCAGGCGCCGCTGGTGGCGGATGAGGACTTGCAGGGCCACCTCGATTATCTTGACCAGCGACTGGTGCTGGGGCAGTTTGCCGCCATGGACTCCTTGCTGGAGACTCTAGCCGTGGGCCAGCGCGAGTACCTGCTGTACCAGCTGCTGACCGGTCTCAAGCGGCTGGTCACGCCGAGCCCCGAGCTGCATGCCTGGGTACGGGATCAGGCCGCCAAGGCTCCCCAATGGCTGGTGGAAGGGGAGGTGGACGGCTTCCTGGTCCAGCTGCCCGCCTATGACTTCCCGGCCGAGGCCCGGCTGGTGCTGAGCCGCTGGCAGCAGCTCGCTTGGCAGGACAACTATCGTCAACTGCTGGCGCAGGACAGCTTCGACTTCAAGCAGCTCTACTACAGCCGCAATCCTGAGCTGGCGCGTCAACAACAGGCCTTGCTGGCCGTACTGGACAGCCAGCCGACCCCCATTCTCAGGCGCGAGTCCAGGCGACTGGCGGCCCTGAATCTGTTCCTGCCGGACAACCAATTGCTGCTGCACCTCATAGAGCGTACCGGAGATCCCGCCCTGTACCAGAAACTGTGGCGCCAGCCAGTGGATCACGATAGTTTGACAGCGCTACACACTATTAATCGCTTCTACAGGGGTCAGGAGGCAAGCGATCTGCTGATCTCCGCCAGTCGTCACGACCGACTGCTGCTGCCGGCCCTGCATCAGCTCAGCCGGCTCTCGCCGCTGCCGGATACCGCCCGCCAATACCTGCTGGCGGAGCTCGGCAAGCAGCAATACAGCGGCCTGGTGGCAGGTTTGCTGCTGCAGATGGACGAGCCCAGGCTGCTGGCCCAGCTGGCGGACCGGCTCACTCACCAGGAGCGGCGTCACGGCACGTCCGTCATGCGACCCGATACGGGTACACCGGATGGGCGGCCGGGGTTATAATGCCCCCTCACCTGCATCATGGGTACCCGCATGAAATACAAGGACTTGCGTGATTTCATCGCGCAGCTGGAACAAAACGGACAGCTCAAGCGCATCAGCCGCGAGATAGACCCCTATCTGGAGATGACCGAAATCAGCGACCGCACCCTGCGTGCGGGCGGCCCGGCCCTGCTGTTCGAGAACCCCAAGGGCTATGACATGCCGGTGCTGACGAACCTGTTCGGTACGCCTGACCGCGTCGCCATGGGCATGGGTCAGCCCAACGTCGGCGCCCTGCGCCAGGTGGGGACCTGGCTCTCCTACCTGAAGGAGCCGGAGCCCCCCCGCGGCCTCAAGGAGCTGATGGAGAAGCTGCCCATCTTCAAGCAGGTGCTGAACATGCCGACCAAGCGGCTCTCCTCCGCCCCCTGCCAACAGGTGGTGCTGGAAGGGGACGCGGTGGATCTCGACCAGATCCCGATCCAGCATTGCTGGCCGGGGGACGTGGCGCCCCTGGTGACCTGGGGCCTGACCATCACTCGCGGCCCCTACAAGAAGCGCCAGAACCTCGGCATCTACCGCCAGCAGAAGATCGGCAAGAACAAGCTGATCATGCGTTGGCTGGATCACCGCGGCGGCGCCATCGATTTTCGCGAGTGGCAGGAGGCGCATCCCGGTGAGCGCTTCCCCGTGGTGGTGGCGCTCGGCGCCGATCCTGCCACCATACTCGGCGCCGTGACGCCGGTGCCGGATACCCTCTCCGAGTATGCCTTCGCCGGCCTGCTGCGGGGCAGTCGCACCGAGGTGGTGAAGGCCCTGAGCTGTGATCTGGAAGTGCCCGCCAGCGCCGAAATCGTGCTGGAAGGCTATCTGGAGCCGGGCGAGATGGCGCCGGAAGGTCCCTATGGGGATCACACGGGTTATTACAACGAGGTGGACGAGTTCCCGGTGTTCACCATCACCCACATGACCAAGCGCCGCGATGCCATCTATCACAGCACCTATACCGGTCGTCCGCCCGATGAGCCGGCGGTGCTCGGGGTGGCGCTGAACGAGGTGTTCGTGCCATTGCTGCAAAAGCAGTTCCCCGAGATAGTGGACTTCTACCTGCCGCCGGAGGGTTGCTCCTACCGGATGGCGGTGGTGACCATCAAGAAACGCTACCCTGGCCACGCCAAGCGGGTGATGCTGGGGGTCTGGTCCTTCCTGCGCCAATTCATGTACACCAAGTTCGTGATCGTCTGCGACGACGACATCAACGCCCGTGACTGGAAGGACGTGATCTGGGCCATCACCACCCGGATGGACCCGGCGCGGGACACCACCCTGATCGAGCACACGCCGATTGACTACCTGGACTTCGCCTCGCCGGTGTCGGGGCTCGGCTCCAAGATGGGGCTGGATGCCACCAACAAGTGGCCGGGGGAGAGCAACCGGGAGTGGGGCCAACCCATAGTCCAGGATGCCGCCGTCACCGCCAAGATCGATGCCATCTGGGATGAGCTGAAGATCCTGGACTAGCCACAGGGCGGGTCAGGGGACCGTTCGATGCATAAAGAGCGGTATTGCCGGCCCGAATTGGGTATGCTCGACTGACCTGACCACGCGCAGGTCGCCAGAACACAGTGAATCAATGAGCGAGAACGGGCCGGGCTGGCCCGTCAAAAGGACAAGAATGCAACGTATCAAGTGCCGCGTAGAGGAACTGCGCGAATATGTCGACACCATCTGGCATGTGGCCCTGGCGCCGCAGCAAGCCATCAGCTTCAAGCCTGGCCAGTATCTGCTGGTGGTGATGAGTGACTCGGACAAGCGTCCCTTCTCCATCGCCAACTCGCCGACCCGCTCCGGTGTGCTGGAGCTGCAGATCGGTGCCACCCCTGAAAACGCCTACGCCGGTCAGGTGCTGGCCCGCATGCGCGAGCAGGGCGAGATCGAGATCGAACTGGCGGCGGGCAAGGCCTTCCTTCGGGACGAATCCCCCCGTCCCCTGATCCTGATGGCGGGCGGCACAGGTTTCTCCTACGCCCGCTCCATTCTGGAGTATCTGATCGCCACCGACAGCAAGCGTCCCGTGTTCCTCTACTGGGGAGTGCGTCAGGCACACTGGCTGTACGAGCAGGGGCAGATGCTGCAGTGGGCGCTGGATTATGCCCCGCTGACCTTCGTGCCCGTGGTGCAGGAGCCGGAAGCGGACTGGACCGGCCGGACCGGGCTGGTGCACAAGGCCATCATGGACGACTTCGTCAGCCTGCACGATTACGACATCTATGTGGCGGGCCGCTTCGAGATGGCGGGTGCCGCGCGGGAGGAGTTCAAGGTGCTGGGCGCCGAGCCGGAGCGCATCTTCGGCGACGCCTACGAGTTTATCTAGGCGATAGCCGGCGTCTCTTCGCTGTTCCAGAAACAACAAACCCCAGCCAGGCTGGGGTTTGTTTTATGTGCCGTCGGGGCGGGTGCTGCTGGCCCGACGTTCGGCGAGATTACTCGCCCTTGGCGCCGAGCTGCTGTTCCAGCTGGGCCAGCTTGGCCTCGAGGGCGGTCAGCTTCTCCCGGGTGCGCAGCAGCACCTTGGTCTGCACGTCAAACTCCTCACGGCTGACCAGATCCAGCTTGTTCAGCTGGGACTGCAGCACCTGACGGGTCTTCTTCTCCACCTCTTCACCCATGCTGCGAATACCGGGCGGCAGGGCGTTGTGTACCTGTTTGGCGATCTCTTCCAGTTTCTTCGGGTCGATCATGGGGTTCTCCTTAAGCGATGGGCCATTCTACCGACAAATGCCCCCCTTTGCCGAGATCGGGGTGGCTTTTTGCGTACCGACGGTAAACAAGCTCTGGTCGGGTCTGGTATTGCCCGGGATGCTGTTACCCTCCGCCGCCGGGGAGCGATTTCAATTCCTTGATGTTGCACACAAAAAAATCAGATCAGATGACCGACCAGAGGCTTATTAATTGTTATCTTGCTGTTAATATGACCCGGTCGGGTATGAACCCTACCCCGTCAGGCTCATCATGGATAACAACATAAAAGAGATAAGGACATGAAAAAAAACATAATTTATGCAGCAGTCCTCAGTGCGCTGCTGAGCGGTTGTGGTGGCAGCGATGATAACAAAGGCGATACTTCCAGCTATCTCGATTACCTGCTGAGCGGCTCCAATGCCGTGCGTCCCAGCGCCCTGGCCGCCCGTGCCTCCGACGGCACCCTGAAGTTCTCCACCGAGACGGCGGACCTCTCCAATCCCGTTTCTGCCCTCTCCACCCTGGATGGTTGGTCCACGACCCAGGCCATCCAGATAGTGCCGGTGACCGCCTCCGGCATCACCGTCAAGGCACCGACCGCCGCCGAGTTTGGCGCCTCTGTGGCCCCCCTCTATCTGCTGGAGCTGGCCTTTGACAGCACGGCCCTGCGCCCGAGCGGCGTGAAGAAGGTGCTGAGCTACGGCGTGGACTTCGTGGTCGCCGAGTCGACCGGCAAGCTGAACCTGGTGCCGCTCAAGCCGCTCAACCCCTCCTCCTACTACATGATAGTGGCGACCGATACGCTCAAAGACAGCGACGGCAACCCTGTCAAGATGGGCAGCGACTACAGCAACTACAAGAGCAGCCCGGGCAGCAATGCCCAGGAACAAAGCATCAACGGTCTGATCACCCTGCAGGAAGGCCTGTTCAAGGCCGCTACCGGCATCACCAGCGATCACGTGATCTTCTCCGACTGGTTCGGTACCCAGTCCGGCGCCGATGTGCTGTTGGCGGTGAAAGGGGCCGCAGCCTCGGTGCTGAAGGCCAGCCCGAACCTGGATGCCGCTGCGCTGTGGAAACAGGATGCCCTCGGCCATACCAGCCTGCCGGGTACCTATACCCTGGGAGTGACGGCCAACGCCCCCTTCCTGACTCAGCTGGAGGCCGAACAGTTCCTGCCTCAGGAACAGAAGGATGCCATTGCCGCCGCCGTGGCTGCCAGCCCGACCCTTAGCGGACTGGCGAGCGTCACCAAGGTTTATACCGGTGCGGTCAAGCTGCCTTACTTCCTCTCCTCGCCGGCCACCGTTGGTTCCTGGGATAAAGCCAAGACCCAGTCCTGGCACGGCGCCATCCCCAGCCTGTACGCCATCGCCAATGCCCTGAAGGCCAGTGACAGTGAGGTGATCGGCGGCCTGGTGGGCGCAGGTGTGGATCCGGCCTTGCTTGGGGCACTGATTGCCGATCCGACTCGCCAGACCGAGCTGCTGGCGGAGGCGAGCAAGCTCATCGGGGTGACCCTCACCTCGGGCGGCAAGGCGCTGGATCCCGAGCTGAATATCGGCCGCTTCAACCCGCTGCCGGCGCTGGCAGAGGTGCAATCCGTGCCGATGCGCATCTTTGCCGCCGCCCCGCTGTCTGCCATCACAGATGTGATCATCTATCAGCATGGCGTCACCTCGGTGAAGGAGAACGCCTATGCCCTGGCGCTGGGCCAGATCGGTGCCGGTGCTAAAGCATCTCCGGCCAAGAATGTCGCCGTGGTGGTGATCGATCACCCGCTGCACGGGGAGCGTGGTTTCGCCCTGAGCGGCAGCATGGCGACCGTGACCACCTCAGAGAACCCGACCCCCTATCTAAACCTGAGCTACCTGACGGTGGCACGGGACAACCTGAAACAGAGCGTGGCGGATCTGCTGGGCCTGCGTCTGGCGGTGGGGCTGGCCAACGCCAAGAGCGTCATCGGCACTGCTGGCAGCCTCAAGGTGCACTTCCTGGGTCACTCCCTGGGTGCCATCTCTGGGGCCAACCTGCTGGCGGTCGCCAACCAGTCTGTTGGTAATCCCCAGGCGGATGCCCTGTTCAAGTTCACCACGGGTGGCCTGGCCATGCCGGGCGGCGGTATAGCGCCGCTGCTGCTGAACTCACCGACCTTCGGCCCGACCATCAAGATGGGCGTGCTGATCGGGGGTAGCCCGGAGCTGAAGACGGCCTTCACCGCCTATGCACCGAACTGCAAGACCGCGGTGGCGAACTGCTTCATCAACGAGTTCCTGCCGAGCCTGGACGCTACCACCCAGGCGAGCGCCGCCGGTACGCTGCAGAGCTATGTTTTTGCGGCCCAGTCGGTGCTGGATTCGGCTGACCCGATCAACCTGGCGAGCGGCATCAAGGCGGACTTCCCGCTGTTTGCCACGGAAGTAGTGGGCGATGGCGCCCTAAGCCTGTCGGATCAGGTGATCCCGAACAGCATCGCATCCGCGCCGCTGGCGGGCACCGAGCCCCTGTTCCGGGTGATGGCGCTGCAACCGCTGACCGCCACAGGTGCGGCCAATCACAATGCGGCCCGCTTCGTGGCCGGTGGCCACAGCTCGCTGCTGGCACCGGACGAGAACTTCGATCCGACCGGCGCCGTGACGACCGAGATGCAGACCCAGTTCGGCAGCTTCTTCATGAGCGGCGGCACCGCGGTCAAGGTGACCGACGGGACCCTGCTCAAGCAATAAGTCAGCCGTCATAAAAAAACGCCGCCCTCTGGGCGGCGTTTTCGTTTCTGGAAATCAGAACAATGGATGGAAGAACGTCAGGTGGGTCTGTGATGCCTGTCCAGCCAGCCTTGCAGCAGACCCACCAGCAGGCCGACTAGATGGGCGATATTGGCGGTGCTGGTACCGAGCAGATCGAAGAAGCCGAGCACCAGCCAGAACAGCATGAAGCCCATCAGCGCCGGTGGCAGGCTGAGGCCGCAATCAGGCTGCAGCTTGGCGCGCAGCCAGCAGTAACCGAGCAGGGCATAGACCACCCCGGAGAGGCCGCCAAACAGCGGGCCGCTCGCGAAGAACTCCGCCACGTTGGGCAGGGCAGCCCCGACGATCAGCAGGATGAACAGCTTGCCGCTGCCGAGGCGCTGCTCTATCTGACCCCCCAGATACCACCACCACAGCAGATTGAACACCAGGTGCAGCACGGAGAAGTGGATGAAGGCCGGGGTGACGTAGCGCCATGCCTGCCAGTCGGTGAACTGGGCCAGGGTGGGGTGGAACGCCAGCTGGTCGAAGATGGGCAGGCCGATGGCGTTGAGGGCATAGACGGCCAGGCAGGCGATGATGACCACCAGGGTCAGGGGGCCCGCCTGATGCAGAAAGTCGGTGACCGGATCCGTCATCCCCTTGCTGTAGTCGATGCGGGCATCGGCCCGACCGGACTGCCAGGAGGCTTCCATGTAGCGAGGGTGATTCGGCTCGGCCAGGAAGCGTTTCACTTCCAGCTGAGCCTGGGCGAAACGCTGCTCATCCGCCAGCCAGACCGAGACGCCGAGCTCGGACTGGGTCAGCTCGCACGAGATGCCCAAGGTGGCGAGGTAATCCACCAGTGCCTGGGCCATGCGAGCGTCGCCCAGCACCAGCAGCTGGATCATGCCGGATGAGGGTGACTTGCCTGCTCCCGTCATGCGTCCCCCGCCTGAATGGGGAACTCCCTGCGCCAGGCCTCGAAGCCGCCATCCAGGCTGTAGACGGCGTCATAGCCCTGTTGCAGCAGATACTGGGCCGCGCCCTGGCTGCTGTTGCCGTGATAGCACATCACGATCACCGGGGTGTCGAAATCCACCTCGTCCATGAAACGGACCAGGGTGCCATTGGTGAGATGGAAGGCGCCGACCGCGTGGGCCGTCTCGAATGACTGGGGATCGCGAATATCCACGAGGCGGGCCTCACCGGCCTCCAGCTTCTGGTGGGCATCCTGGGCGCTGATATGGGCAAACTGGTCCATTGAGATGTCCTGCAAATAGATGATTGAGAGCCAGTTTACCGCAAGCCGTGGCTGGCGCTAAGTCGTCTCCCGCGAGGGATCGCAATTTCCTTCAATATTGGGTCCGGGATGGATGGTTAGGCTGGGGGTCCATCCATTGCACGAGTGACACTTATGGAAATGAATCTGCTGTTCTCCATGGCCGGGTTTGCCCTGGCCATGTCCATCTCCCCCGGCCCGGTCAATCTGGTGGCCCTCGGCGCCGGTGCCCGCTACGGCTTTCACGCCAGCTTGCGCCACGTGGTGGGGGCGACCCTGGGCTTCATCCTGCTGCTCCTGCTGATGGGGCTCGGGCTCGGCGGCGCTCTGGCGCAGTGGCCCATGGCGGAGGATGCCATGCGCTGGGGGGGCGTTCTCTTTCTCTGCTACATGGCCTGGCAACTGCTGGTGGACGGGGGCCGGGTGGAAGGGCAGGGCGAGGCCCCGCCTGCCTTCCTGTACGGCGCCCTGATGCAGTGGCTCAACCCCAAGGCCTGGCTGGCGGCCAGCATGGGGATGGGAGCTTACGGGGCCGCGGGCGGGCTCGGGCAGATCATGCTGTTCACCGGTATCTATCTGGTGATCTGTCTTGGCTCCATCGCCTGCTGGGCCTATCTGGGCAGCCGGCTGCAACAGGCGCTGCTCTCTCCCCGCCGCTTGCGCTGGTTCAACCGGGCCATGGCCCTGCTGCTGGTGCTGAGCACCGCCTACCTGGTGCGCTGAGGCCGGGCTGCGAGTTGCGTTCTGTATTGGCCAGGGGTGGCGGCGACCCTGCGTTTGAACTGGCGCTGGAAGTGGGCCTGATCGGCGAAGCCGCTTGCCAGCGCGACTTCTGTGAGGGGGAGTCCCTGCCTGAGCAGGAGGCGGGCGTGGCGGATGCGCTGGTCCAGCAGATAGGCGTGGGGCGTCATGCCGTAGTGGTGGCAGAAGGTGCGCACGAAGTGGGAGGGAGTGAGCCCGGCCACCGTGCTCAACTGCTGCAGGCTGAGAGGGCTGGCGCACTCATCCTGCATCAGCTCGGCGGCCCGTTGCAGGTGCTGCGGCGGCCTGTCATCCCAGCGGGCCGGGGTCAGTCTGGCCAGCAGCTGGCGGCTGAACTGGTGGCAGGCCACCTCTTTGGCCAGGGGATCGGGTGCCTGGGTCAGCTGGTGGTGGAGTTGTTGCAACGCCTGATACAGAACCGGATCCCGGCTGGCGGTCATGTCGAAGGGGCGAAACGTGGCGCCGAGGTCGGCCTCCTCCTGCTGACCTTGCAACCAGTCGGTGTCGAGGTAGAACATCAGATAGGACCAGGGCTCATCCGCGATGGGGTTGCAGGCATGCACCTCCTCCGGGTTCATCAGCACCAGGTGGCCGCTGCCGACCTCCTGATTGCTGCGCTGGTTGAGGTAATGACTGTGGCCGCCTGTGATGGCCCCGATGGAGAAGTGGGCGTGGCTGTGTTTGTCATAACAGACGCGGCGGCCATCCTGCACCGCCCGCGCCTCGATAAACGGCAGGGCAGGGTCGTGCCAGAAGCTGTGACTGTCCGGCGTCTCCCTTGACCTGCCCATGATCAGCCGCCGAGGTACGCCTGGCGCACCGCAGGGTTCGCCAGCAGGGCCGCGCCCGTGTCTTGCAACACCACGTGACCGTTCTCCAGCACGTAGCCCCGGTCCGCCAGTTTGAGCGCCTGGTTGGCATTCTGCTCCACCAGGAAGATGGTCATGCCCTTCTCCCTCAGCTGCAATATGGTGTCGAAGATCTGCTGGATGACGATGGGGGCCAGCCCGAGGGAGGGTTCATCCAGCAGCAGCAGGCGCGGCTTGCTCATCAGGGCGCGGCCTATGGCCAGCATCTGCTGCTCGCCGCCGGACATGGTGCCGGCCCTCTGCTCCAGCCGCTCATGCAGGCGCGGGAACAGGGTAAACACCTGGTCAAGCAGGCCGTTTTGCTCCTCTTTATCTACAAAGAAGGCACCCATCAGCAGATTCTCCTGCACCGTCAGGCGGGCGAAGATTCGTCGTCCCTCGGGTACGACTGCGATGTCCTTGCGCATGATGCGGGCTGTGGTGAGGGAGCTTATCTGCTCCCCCTCGAACCAGATGCTGCCGCTGCTGGGCTTGGGTTCACCGCAGAGGGTCATCAACAAGGTGGTCTTGCCGGCGCCGTTGGCGCCGATCAGGGTGACTATCTCGCCCTCTTTGACCTCGACGCTGACGTCGTGCAGTGCCTGGATCTTGCCGTAATGGGTCGATACGTTGCGAAGTTCTAACATCATGACTCCTAGGATTCGCCCAGATAGGCCTTGATCACGGCCGGATTGTTACGGATCTCGATCGGTTTGCCGTGGGCCAGCGGTGTGCCCTGGTTGACCACGAAGATGCGGTTGGAGATCTCCATCACCAGCTTCATGTCGTGCTCGATCAGCAGTACCGAGACCCCGAACTCGTCCCGCAAGTTGGAGATGAGCTCGTTCAGCTCGTCCGTCTCGTGGGGGTTGAGGCCGGCGGCCGGCTCATCCAGCATCAGCAGCTCTGGCCTGGTCGCCATGCAGCGGGCTATTTCGAGGCGACGCTGCTGACCATAGGCCAGGTTGCCGGCGGCACGGTTGGCGAGATCCTTGAGGCCCACCTTCTCCAGCCAGAAGGCGGACTGCTCCAGCCCCTCTTTCTCGGCGCGGCGGAAGGAGGGGGTCTTGAACAGGCCGGCGACGAAGCTGGTATTCAGGTGGCGATGCTGGGCGACCAACAGATTTTCCACTGCCGTCATCTCTTTAAAGAGACGAACGTGCTGGAAGGTGCGCACGATCCCCTTGCGGGCGATGAGGTGGCCGGGCAAGCCCTGGATCTCCTCACCCCGGTAACGGATCACGCCGCCGCTTGGACGGTAGAAACCGGTCAGGCAGTTGAAGATGGTGGTCTTGCCAGCGCCGTTCGGGCCAATGATGGAGATCACCTCCCCCTTGTCCACGTCCAGCTTGACGCCGTTGACTGCCAGCAAGCCGCCGAAGCGCATGGAGAGATCAGAGACTTCCAACAATTTCTGATTGTTGCTCATTTTCTAAGCTCCAGATGGGGGCGGCTCATGGGCAGCAGACCCTGGGGTCGCCAGATCATCATGAACACCATCAGCAGGCCGAACATCAGCATGCGGTACTCGTTGAACTCACGGGCCAGCTCCGGCAGTACCGTCATGACTATGGCGGCCAGCACCACCCCGATCTGGGAGCCCATGCCGCCCAGCACCACTATGGCGAGCACGATGGCCGACTCGATGAAGACGAAGGACTCCGGGCTGATGAAGCCCTGGCGCGAGGCGAAGAAGCTGCCGGCGAAGCCTGCGAAGCAGGCACCTATGGTGAAGGCGGTCAGCTTGATGATGGTGGGGTTGAGGCCCAGCGACTTGCAGGCGATCTCGTCTTCCCGCAGCGCCTCCCAGGCACGGCCGAGCGGCATGCGCAGCAGGCGGTTGATGACGAACAGGGTGGCGATCACCAGCACCAGCGCCATCAGGTAGAGGAAGATCACCTTGTGGTTGCCGTTGTAGGCGATGCCGAAGAATTCGTGGAAGGTGCCAAAACCCCCGTCCTTGACGGTGCGGTTGAATTCCAGCCCCCCCAGGGTCGGTTTGGGGATGCCGGAGATGCCGTTCGGGCCGCCGGTCAGGCTGGTCATGTTGTTGAGCAGGATGCGGATGATCTCCCCAAAGCCCAAGGTCACTATGGCCAGGTAGTCTCCTCGCAGCCGCAGCACCGGGAAGCCGAGCAGGAAGCCGAAGGTGGCCGCCATCAGGCCGGCGATGGGCAGACACTCCCAGAAGCTCAGCCCGAAGTAGGTGTTGAGCAGGGCATAGCTGTAAGCACCGACCGCGTAGAAGCCGACGTAGCCGAGATCCAGCAGGCCGGCGAGGCCCACCACCACGTTCAGTCCCAGCCCCAGCATGATGTAGATCAGCGTCAGGGTGGCGAGATCGATGGCGCCGCGAGAGGCCATGAAGGGCCAGCTCACCGCGAACAAGAGCACCAGCACAGCGGTCAGGTTATAGAGCTTGGGGGCCTCTTCAGGGCTTGGCAGCACCAGCTTGGTGAAACCGACGGAGAAGCCGCTGATGGAGGCCTGGAACAGCTTGGAAATCTGGCCGCGCAGCATCTGGAACCAGAAGACGATGGTGGCGCCCCCCAGCAGCCAGGCCAGCGACACATCGAGCCGGCTTATCACCTGCAGGCGGTTGCCGTCGGTCTCGAGCTTGAAGCCCAGCAGCCAGAAGGAGAGCACCATCAGCATCAGGCTGGCGATGCAGGCATGGATAAATTGTTTTTTCATACCTTCTCGACCTCCGGGCGACCCAGGATGCCGGTCGGCATGAACAAGAGCACGAAGATGAGCAGGGCGAACGCCATTACATCCTTGTATTCGGTGCTGAGGTAGCCGGCGGTGAGTGCTTCCACCACCCCGAGCAGCAGGCCGCCGATGACGGCGCCCGGAATGCTGCCGATGCCGCCCAGTACAGCAGCGGTAAAGGCCTTCAAGCCAGCCATAAAGCCGAGGTAGGGGTTGATGACGCCGTAATACATGCCGAGCAGGACCCCGGCCACGGCGGCCAGGGTGGCTCCCAGCACGAAGGTGATGGAGATGACCACGTGGGTGTCTATCCCCAGCAGGTTCGCCATCTTGATGTCTTCCGAACAGGCGCGGCAGGCGCGGCCCATGCGGGAGCGGTTGATGAACTGGGTCAGCGCCAGCATGGTGATGAAGGTCACCACGAAGATGATGAGCTGCATGTAGGAGAGGCTGGCCTGGAAGCCATCCTCGGCCCCTAAGTCCCAGCCACCCGAGATCAGGGTGGGCATGGCGATATCACGCGAGCCCTGGGCCATCCGCATCATGTTTTGCAAAAATATCGACATGCCGATGGCGGAGATGAGGGGGATGAGGCGATTGCCGCCCCGCAGCGGGCGATAGGCGACCCGCTCTATGGTCCAGCCATAGCTGCCTGTGATGATGATACTGACCAGGAAGGCGCCTCCCAGCAGCAAGAAAGTGCTGTCGATGCCCATCATCATGAGACCGGCCATCACCATGAAGGCGACATAGGAGCCGATCATGTAGACCTCGCCGTGGGCGAAGTTGATCATGCCGATGATGCCGTAGACCATGGTGTAGCCGATGGCGATCAACGCATAGGTGCTGCCTATGGTTAATCCGTTCAGCAACTGCTGAACCAGATAAAGAAGGTGTTCGGACATACTGCGTTCCCTGTACTTGCCCGCAAAGAAAGGAGGGGGTGACGCTTGTCACCCCCGACCGGCAGATTATTTGACTTGGGTGGAGGTGCCGTCGGCGTGCCACTGGAAGACGCCGAACTCGAAGCCTTTCAGGTCACCGTTCGGTGCCCAGCTCAGGGGACCCATGACGGTGTCGATCGGTGCAGCCTTGATGGCGGCAGCCACGGCGGCAGGATCGTCTGCACCCGCCTTGGCGATACCGGCAGCCAGGGTCTGTACCGCGGCATAGGTAGTCCAGACGAACGGACCGGAGGAGTCCTGACCCTTGGCCTTGAACGCTGCCACGATGGGGGCGTTGGCGGGCACCAGGTCATATTTGTTCGGCAGGGTGACCAGCAGGCCTTCGGAAGCCGGGCCGCCGATGGCGGAGATGTCCTTGTTACCCACGCCTTCCGGACCCATGAACTTGGCCTTCAGACCCTTCTCGCCAGCCTGGCGCAGGATCAGACCCAGCTCCGGGTGGTAGCCACCGTAATAGACGAAGTCCACGTTCTCTTTCTGCAGCTTGGCGATCAGGGCGGAGAAGTCCTTGTCCCCGGCGGTGATGCCTTCGAACGCCACTACCTTGACGCCAGCCTTGTCCAGCTCGGCCTTGACGCTGGAGGCGATGCCTTCACCGTACTGCTTCTTGTCGTGGATGACGGCCACACGCTGGGGCTTGACCTGCTCGATGATGTACTTGGCAGCGGTCGGGCCCTGATCGCTGTCCAGGCCGATAGTGCGCATGGTCAGCTGGTAGCCGCGCTCGGTGATCTTGGGGTTGGTGGAGGCCGGGGTGATCATCAGCACGCCTTCATCTTCATAGATGTCGGAGGCGGGCAGGGTGTTGTCGGAGCAGAGGTGACCGACCACGAACTTGACGCCGTCGTTGATCACCTTGTTGGCGACCGCCACGGCCTGCTTGGGATCGCAGGCGTCGTCATAGACGATGGCTTCGATCTGCTTGCCCTTGATGCCGCCCGCCTTGTTGATCTGCTCGACCGCCATCTTGCCGCCGGTGAACTGCATGTCACCGTACTGGGCGACCGGTCCTGTGACCGGGCCGGCGATACCGATCTTGATGGTATCGGCCGCATTGGCCATGGAAGCTGCTCCAAACAGAGCCAAAGAAACCGCTGCTCTGACTGCCATTTTGCTCAAGTTATGCATTGATTCGTCCCTTAATCAGTGAATTGTTTCATTTTATGCGCATCATTCCGAACCTGTATCCCGTCGGCCCGGCAATAGGTAAGGTTCTATCATTCCTCGCTGGGCAATAACAAGATGTTAAAGATACTGACCAGAGTCGATGGGACAGGGCTTTTATGAAACAAATGCCCTGACATTGATATAATTTCAGAATTTAATATCGCAATGGTGGCTTAACATGCAGGTAACAAATTGTCATGGTGACAAATGTCAGAGTAAAAAACTGACGATATTTCGTTCTGCGCCTGCTCTCATTTTGACCAAAATTCGTTTGCGCAAATAGAGTTGACCGCCTAGATTAGCCAAGATTGACAATTCACTGGCAGCTCTCGTTAAAACCAAGCCTTTATTCGGGAAATCTGCTACTGTTCCGCCTTTGATCTTCAGGAGACAGAGATGGCCACTATCAAGGATGTCGCTTCCCGTGCAGGCGTATCCATCTCCACCGTCTCACATGTACTCAATCACACCCGTCGGGTCAGCGAAGATGCGACTCAAAAAGTGCTTGAGGCGGTGGCAGAACTCAACTACGCGCCCAACTCGGTGGCGCGCAGCCTCAAGATAAATTCAACCAAAACCATCGGCATGCTGGTCACGACCAGTGCCAACCCCTTCTTCGCGGAAGTGGTGCAGGGGGTCGAGGCCTACTGCTTCGAGCAGGGCTACAGCCTGATCCTGTGCAACACCGAGAACCAGCCGCCCCGTCAGCAGCACTACCTGCGCATGTTGATGGAGAAGCGGGTCGACGGCCTGCTGGTGCTGGGGACCGACATCGACACCCAGTTCAGGGACATGCTGCGCATCCACAAGAAGGTGCCGCAGGTGGTGCTGGATTGGGGCAACGAGTGCGATTTTGCCAACGTGATCAACGACAACGCCCGCATCGGCGCCCGTATGGCGGTGAGCCATCTGCTGGAGCTGGGTCACAGGGAGATCGTCTGCATCACGGGCCATCTCTCCAAGCCGACCACCCAGCAGCGGCTGGACGGGGTGCGCGACGCCCTGGGCGAGCAGGGCCTGACCCTGAAAGAGGAGCAGATCTTCGAGGGGGACTACGAGAGCCAGAGCGGCTTCGATGCCATGCAGCGCATCCTGGCCCTGAACCCGCGCCCGACCGCCGTGTTTGCCTTCGACGATCCCATGGCCATCGGTGCCATCTGCGCCGCCTGGGAAGCCGGGGTCAAGGTGCCGGACGACATCTCCATGATCGGCTATGACGACATCGAGATGGCGCGCTTCTCCAGCCCGCCGCTCACCACCATTCGCCACCCCAAGGCCGAGCTCGGTCTGCTGGCGGTGCAGCAGCTGGTGAGCCGGATCCGCAACAAGGAGCTGGAGGTGGAATCCATGACGGTTCAGCCCGAGCTGATTGTGCGCCGCTCGGTCAAGTCCCTGCGCTGACCTCAGTGTTTCGCAAGCGAAAGTCCAACGAAAGGCCCCCTCCAATGTGAGGGGGTCTTTGTTTTTGGGCTGCTTGTATCTGGGGAGCCGTCAGGCCTTGAGGCCGAGCCGGCGGGCAAGCCGGTGCAGGTTGCCGCCATCCAGCTCCAGGGCGCGGGCGGTGGCGGCCCAGTTGCCATCATGAGTCGCCAGGGTACGCTCGATCAGGGCGAGCTGGAAGGCGTCGGTGGCGGCCCTCAGCCCCAGGCCGACGGGCAAGGGGGGCTCGGCAAGTGCCACGCCTGGGCTGGTGGACATGGGCAGGGCGCCAGTGCCCAGATTGAAGTGGTGGCTCGCTAGGCTGGGGCTCTGGCTGCCCTGTTCGGCCCGCGCCAGCACGGCGGCACGGTGGATGGCGTGCTCCAGCTCCCGCACATTGCCCGGCCAGTCGTGGGCGGCTAACAGTTGCAACGCCTGGGGCTGGATGCGCAGCCGCTCCAGCCCCAGGCTGACCCGGCAGCGTTCGCAGAAATAGCCGGCCAGCAAGGGGATGTCGTCTGGCCGCTCCCGCAGCGCCGGGGCCTGGATCGGGAAGACGCTCAGCCTGTGGTAGAGATCGGCCCGGAAGGCGCCATCCACCACCGCCTGTTTCAGGTCCCGGTTGGTGGCGGCCAGGATGCGCACGTTCACCTTGAGGGGGGTGTCGTCACCGATGCGCTGCAGATCGCCGTATTGCAGCACCCGCAGCAACTTGGCCTGCAGGGGCAGGGAGAGCTCGCCTATCTCGTCCAAAAACAAGGTGCCCCTGTCCGCCAGCTCGAACTTGCCCGCCCGGTTGTGGATGGCACCGGTGAAGGCCCCCTTCACGTGGCCGAACAGCTCGCTCTCCGCCACCGACTCCGGCAGGGCGGCGCAGTTGAGATAGACCAGGGGGGCGCCGGCGCGCGGTGAGCCCTTATGCACCGCCTTGGCGATCAGCTCCTTGCCGACCCCCGTCTCCCCCAGGATCAGCACGTTCAGCTCCGAGCTCGCCACCACGTCTATCTCGTGGCGCAGCCGGGCCATGGCGGGGGAGTTGCCTATCATCTCCGGCTGGTCAGCACCTGCCTGCGGGCCCGACGCTATGGGTTCGCTGCTCTGGCGGGCGAGCCGCTCCAGCAAGAGGGCATTGCTGAGTGCTGCCGCCGCCAGGGCCCCCACCAGCCGCAACTCCTCGTCGCTGATGTCATCGAACTGGGCCGGGTTCATGCCGTCTATGGTCAGGGCGCCGATAAGTGCCTGATCTGCGAACAGCGGCAGGCCGACGCAGGCATGCACCTTGAAGTCGTCGTGATCCGGGATCAGGCCGTCATAGGGGTCGGGCAGCTGGCTGTCGGCGGGGAAGCGCACCACGTCGCCGGCCCGGGCTATGGCCTCCATGCGCGGGTGATCCTTGAGCGCGAAGCGGCGGCCCAGCACGTCCTGCATCAGGCCGTCGGTGGCGAGCGGGATGAACTGGCCCCCCTCGTAGCGCAGCAGGGCCGAGGCATCCGAGTGCAGCAGGCTGCGCACGCTCTGGATCAGGCGATGGAATCTGTCCTGGTGGGAGATACCGAGTTGCAGGTCGAGGGCGATGCGCGCCAGGCGGTCGGTGGAGATCACAGAGATTGTCCAAATGACAGTATGTTTGTGATTTTGACTATAAATGCGTGGTGTCTTGATGACAATGGCAGATTTTTATTTTTATTAAAAACAATGAGTTACAAGTTGGCACGTCCGCTGCATTAGCTGGTTCAGTCGAACATACACTATTTCAGCTGAGGAACTGCCGGATGAGCATCCACGTCAAAAACAACATTCACTGGGTCGGCCAACGGGACTGGGAGGTGCGTGACTTCCACGGCACCGAGTACAAGACCCACAAGGGCACCAGCTACAACAGCTACCTCATCCGCGAAGGGAAGAACGTGCTGATCGACACCGTGGATCACAAGTTCAGCCGGGAGTTCGTGCAGAACCTGGCGGCAGAGATCGATCTCGCCAGCATCGACTTCGTGGTGATCAACCATGCCGAGGAGGATCACGCCGGCGCCCTGACCGAGCTGATGGCCCGCATCCCAGATACCCCCATCTACTGCACCCACAACGCCATCGACTCCATCACGGGCCATCATCATCACCCCGAGTGGAACTTCCAGCCGGTCAAGACAGGTGACAGCCTGGATATCGGCAATGGCAAGCAGTTGGTGTTTATCGAGACCCCCATGCTGCACTGGCCCGACAGCATGATGACCTACATGACCGAGGATGCCGTGCTCTTCTCCAACGACGCCTTCGGCCAGCACTACTGCGACGAGCACCTGTTCAACGACGAAGTGGATCAGACCGAGCTGATGGAGCAGTGCCAGCGCTACTACGCCAACATACTCACCCCCTTCAGCCCCCTGGTGACCGCCAAGATCAAGGAGGTGCTGGGCTTCAACCTGCCGGTGAGCATGGTAGCTACCTCCCACGGCATCGTCTGGCGCGAGGATCCCACCCAGATCATCCTCAAATACCTGGAGTGGGCGGATCAGTATCAGGAGGATCGCATCACCCTGTTCTACGACTCCATGTCCAACAACACCCGCATGATGGCCGACGCCATCGCCCAGGGCATCCATGAGGTGGACCCCGGTGTGGCGGTGAAGATCTTCAACGTGGCGCGCCACGACAAGAACGAGATCCTGACCCAGGTGTTCCGCTCCAAGGGGATTCTGGTGGGCTCCTCCACCATGAACAACGTCATGATGCCCAAGGTGGCGGGCATGCTGGAAGAGATCACCGGCCTGCGTTTTCGCAACAAGCGGGCCTCGGCCTTCGGCAGCTACGGCTGGACCGGCGGCGCCGTGGATCGCATCCAGACCCGGCTGATGGACGCGGGTTTCGATATCAGCATCTCCCTCAAGGCGAAGTGGCGCCCGGATGGTTCCGCCCTGGCCGAATGCCGCGAGCATGGCCGCCGGCTCGCCCGCCAGTGGGCACTGCATCCGCTGGAGGCACCTCGCCCGATCACCACAACTCAGGCCACAGTGGTGCCAGCCCCGGTGATGGCCAAGGCGCCGCAAGCCACACCGGCTGCCGGTGAATGGGATGACGGCCAGGCCATGCTCTGCACCGTATGCCAGTGGGTCTATGACCCGGCGCTGGGGGAACCGGATCAGCTGGTGGCGCCGGGCACCCCCTGGGCCCAGGTGCCGGACAGCTTCCTCTGCCCCGGCTGCGGCATCGGCAAGGAGGTGTTCGAGCCCTGCGCCGTGGAGGCTTGCGTATGAGCGCCATCCCCATGAGCGAAGAGATAGTGGTGATCGGCAGCGGTTTCGCCG
This sequence comes from Aeromonas lusitana, assembly GCF_002812985.1. Lineage (GTDB taxonomy): Bacteria > Pseudomonadota > Gammaproteobacteria > Enterobacterales > Aeromonadaceae > Aeromonas > Aeromonas lusitana. The sequence continues at coordinate 33,102 of NZ_PGCP01000028.1, read as the reverse complement.
CCCAGCAACTGATCAAGAGCCTGCGCAAACTGGATGGCGCACGGCCCATTCGTCTTATCACGGCGGACAGTGGCGATGAGTACAACAAGCCGGACTTGAGCCATGTAGTGAGCCGGGATTGCAGCGCCGCCGCCATGAGCCGCCTTAGCGGCAGCGCGTTTGCCGAGCAGCAACGCATCGCTCTGCTGCCCCACTGCCCGGTGCTGGCTATCGATCCCGTGCGGCGGCTGGTAAAGACCGGGCAGGGAGAGTTCCCCTACGGTCAGCTGGTGCTGGCGACCGGCGCCAGCGCGGTGCGCCCCGAGATAGCGGGAAGCGAACACCTGGTAACCCTCAACAGCCAGCAGGAGTACGCCGCCGCCGAGGCCAGGATCCGCGCCGCCAGCCGCATCCTGGTGTTGGGGGCGGGCCTCATCGGCTGCGAGCTGGCGATGGACATGGCGAGCGCGGGGAAGGAGGTGACGCTGGTGGATCTGGCTCACAGCCCGCTGAGCACCCTGTTGCCGGCGGCCCTGAGTCAGCCGTTGCAGCAGGCCCTGCGCGAGCAGGGGGTGAACTTGCTGCTGGGGCAGGGCGTGGCCGGTATAGCTCCGCAGGATCCGGATCGGCCGAACGATGGCTTGCGGGTCACCCTCAGCGATGGCTTGGTCAGTGCGCAGGATCTGGTGATCGCCGCGGTTGGTCTGCGGCCAAATCTGGCCCTGGCCCAGAGCGCCGGGCTCGAGGTGGGGCGCGGCATCCGGGTCGACGACAGGCTGCAGACCCGCGATCCCCATATCTTCGCCCTGGGGGATGGCATCGAGTGGCGGGGGCAGTTGCTTCCCTTCCTGCAACCAATCGTGCTGGGGGCCAGTGCCCTGGCCAAGACGCTGCTCGGCACCCCGACCGTGCTGACCCTGCCCCCCATGCTGGTGAAGGTGAAGACGCCGCTCTATCCGTTGCAGCTGGCGGGCCGCACCCGAGGGGAGGATCTCGCCTGGCAGTGCCGCTGGAGTCGCCAAGGCATGGTGGCCGAGGCGCGCGGCGAAGATGGCGAGCTGTGCGGTTTCGTGGTGGGGGGCGATCAGATGAGCGCCGCCTTCCCCCTGCTGCGCCAGCTGCCCCGTTGATCCACTTTATCGATTGAGGCCGGGTTGACCGGCACTCTTAGGAGAAAACTTATGTCACTGCACCTTATTCCGTCTCACTGGGTAGTGCGTCGCTCCACCCCCTTCTTCACCCGTGACAATGTGCCGGCGGCTCTCTTGAGCCACCACAACACAGCCGCCGGCGTGTTCGGCCAGCTCTGCGTGATGGCGGGAACCGTCACCTATCACGGCTTTGCCAACGAGCAGGCCGAGCAGCCGGAGATAAGCCTGGTGATCCGGGCCGGGGAGTTTGCCACCAGTCCGCCCCAGTACTGGCACAGGGTCGAGCTGTCTGAGGATGCCCGCTTCAACATCCACTTCTGGGCCGAACGGGCAGAGTCGGATCAGCCCCTGTTCAACAGCCGCAAATAACAGGGGTCAACAGAAGGGCTGACGGGCGGAGCGGGCAAATGCCCCCTCTGCCCATGCAGATCAAAATCATCAACTCAGATGTTGGTTATCCTGCCCCCTCGATTCGGATGAGCACTGTGAGGGAAGCATGAGCCTGTTGGAAGCCCTGACCATGACCGCGGGCCTGGTCTATCTGATCCTGTTGCTGTGGCAGGGGCGTGCCGGTTGGTCATGGATTCTCTCCCTCATGCTGGCTGCCGCGCTCTGGCTGCTGATGGCGGATTCAGTGCTCTGGCTCGCGCTGGGGCTGGTGGCCACGACGCTCGCGCTGTGGCAGCGCTATCGTCCCCTGCCCGTGCTGGCCCGCATAGGCAGTCAGCGTCTCAGAACGGCCACCAGGCAGCTATTGCTGCTGTGTTGGGGGCTGGTGGCGGCGCAATATGTCGTCCATATCGGACAGCTTGAGCAGGGGATGACCCCCTGGCTGATGCGTCCGGACGTGGTGGATGGCTTCCTGCCCATCGCCGGCGGTCTGGGGTTGCGGGCCTGGCTGACCCAGGGGCTGATGGATCCCCATCATCCGGCGGCGACCATCACGGTGCTGGTGCTCTGCCTGTCGGCACTGTTGCTGGGGCGGGCCTTCTGTGCCTGGTTCTGCCCCCTCGGGCTGGTGGGGGAGTGGCTGCACGGCCTACGCACACGCCTGCTGCCGGGGGAGTGGACGCCACCGCGCTGGCTCGATGCCGTGTTGCGTGGTCAGAAGTTTCTGGTGCTGATTTTTTTGCTGTTTATCGTGCTGATCGCGGTGCCGAGCGTCGCCCTGCCCGGCTACTTCACCAGCCCCTACCATCAGGCGGCGGACATGAAGATGGGGGCCTTCTTCTTCAACCTGACCCTGATCTCCAGCCTCTGTCTGGGCTGGGTGATGCTGCTCACCGTCGCCTTCCGGCAGGGCTTCTGCCGCTACCTCTGCCCCTACGGCGCCTGGCTGGCCCTGCTCGGTCTGGTGACGCCACTGCGTATCCGCCGGGATCCGGCCCGCTGCCTGCGAAGCGCTGGCCACGACTGTGACAAGTGCAGCCGGGCCTGTCCGTCGCGCATCCAGGTGCATCAGCTGATCTCGGTACGCAGCCTCGAATGCACCAGCTGCCTGAGCTGCGTCGCCGCCTGCCCCAAGCGGGCCGATGCGCTGCACCTCGGCAGTCGTCGCCATCGGCTCAGCCCGGCCTGGCTGCTGGCCCTGCTCTGCCTGTTGCTGCTGGTGCTGCCGCTGCTCTCCTATGGCCTGCTGGATACCTGGGTCAGCCAGACGCCTCTGGCGGATCGCCACTGGCTGCTGCAGCGTCTGCCCTGGCTAAACCATTGAGGGCAGATCTGCCGGGAAATATTGAGTCTTTCCTGATTAAATGGCGCTGACGGGGGAGGGGGTCATATATTTCTCCCCTCGATAAAACTGTTAACGCCATCCCAATTTGCTCATCCGGCAATTGCGAATGAATAAGGGCCAACCATAATGACTCCTGTTAATTCGGCGTTATTCAATCACCAGATGAGCAATAACATGGCTACCCTGATCGCTTCCCCCAAGTGGTTTACCCTGGATCACAAGATCGCCTTCTTCTTCCCGCTGTAATTCCCCGCGGCCGCTTGGCTATTGCCGACAATAATCCAAGCCTGCCCACATTCCTGAATCGAAATAGTCTGCACTCCCGCTCGCCTTATTAATTGGCGAGGCGCTGGCGTGCACCCGATCTCATGCCGTTATTGCCGCCCACCATTAATTGAGGCGGAGGCTGAGACTCATCCTAAATATTTAAAGTTGGGTGTCTATACCATGGAAAACTTCAAGCATCTCCCCGAGCCGTTCCGTATCCGTGTCATCGAGCCGGTCAAGCGCACCACCCGTGCCTACCGGGAGGAGGCGATCGTGCGGGCGGGCATGAACCCCTTCCTGCTGGACAGCGAAGACGTGTTTATCGATCTGCTGACCGACAGCGGCACAGGCGCCATCACCCAGAACATGCAGGCCGCCATGCTGCGCGGCGACGAGGCCTACAGCGGCAGCCGCAGCTACTACGCATTGCAGCAGGCGGTGCAGGAGATCTTCGGCTATGCGCTCACCATCCCCACCCACCAGGGGCGCGGCGCCGAGCAGATCTACATTCCGGTGCTGATCAAGAAGCGGGAGCAGGAGAAGGGGCTGGATCGCAAAAAGATGGTGGCGCTCTCCAACTACTTCTTCGACACCACCCAGGGCCACACCCAGATCAACTGCTGCGTGGCGAAAAACGTCTACACCAAGGAGGCGTTCGATACCTCGGTCACCGCCGACTTCAAGGGCAACTTCGATCTGCTGAAGCTGGAGGAGGCCATCCTGGAGGCGGGCCCGGCCAACGTGCCCTACATCGTCAGCACCATCACCTGCAACTCCGCCGGCGGCCAGCCTGTCTCCATCGCCAACCTGAAGGCGGTGTATGAGATTGCCCGCAAATACGACATTCCGGTCATCATGGACTCGGCCCGCTTCGCCGAGAACGCCTACTTCATCCAGCAGCGTGAGCCCGGCTACGCAAACTGGTCCATAGAGGCGATCACCATGGAGTCCTACAAGTACGCGGACGGCCTCGCCATGTCCGCCAAGAAGGACGCCATGGTGCAGATGGGCGGCCTGCTCTGTTTCAAGGACGACAGCATGCTGGACGTCTACACCGAATGCCGCACCCTGTGCGTGGTGCAGGAGGGCTTCCCGACTTACGGCGGGCTGGAAGGGGGCGCCATGGAGCGGCTCGCGGTCGGTCTGCGCGATGGCATGCGCCAGGACTGGCTGGCTTATCGCATCGGCCAGGTGCAGTACCTGGTGGATGGCCTCGAGGCCATCGGCGTGGTGTGCCAGCAGGCTGGCGGTCACGCGGCCTTCGTGGATGCGGGCAAGCTGCTGCCCCATATCCCGGCGGATCAGTTCCCGGCCCATGCGCTGGCGTGCGAGCTCTACAAGGTGGCCGGCATCCGGGCGGTGGAGATAGGCTCATTGCTGCTGGGGCGCGATCCCGCCACCGGCAAGCAGCATCCCTGCCCGGCCGAGCTGCTGCGCCTGACCATACCCCGCGCGACCTACACCCAAACCCACATGGACTTCGTCATCGAGGCGTTTGGCGAGGTGAAGAAGAACGCCAAAAACGTGAAGGGGCTCGATTTTATCTACGAACCGGCGGTACTGCGCCACTTCACCGCCCGATTGAAAGAGGTGGAGCCCGGAGCGCCGACCGTCAGCAAGCAGAAAGGCAAGCTGATCGAGGCATGACGGCTGTGGGGGGGAGGACTATGCTGCCTCCCTTCATCCAGCAGATGGTGAATCAAGATATTTGGCATCAAGGCAGCGAATTATGTCGTGAAAGGCAATAGTGGTAATTGCTTATGCTGCCAAATGAGGGCCCTGAATAAGGGGTCGGATAGCTATCAGATGTCATGGTGAAAAACGGCGCCCTCGGGCGCCGTGTTGTTATGGCTGCACGGATGGGCGCCGCACAAACTGGGCCAGCATGATCCCCATGGCAGCCAGCACCGCCAGGGAGGAGGCGGCGAGGAAGGGATCGACCCGCTCCGGGGGCAGCAACTGGCCGTAGAGCAGATAGAGCCCCGCCGTCATCACGGCCGCCCCCAGCTGATGCAGGTAGAACTGGATCTGCGCCAGCCGCCCGCTCGGGTTGCCGAGCCACAACCGGTGGCAGAGGGCATAACTAAACGACACCACGAACCCCACCAACATGATGTGGGCGTGAGTCACGAACTGGCCGTGATCCTTGGAGGCGGCCATATAGATGCCGAGCACCATGCCGAGCAGGGCATAGCAGAGGGCGCTGATGACGAACTTCCTGTCCATGGGGTGGCTCCTCGCCGTGAAAACCGGCTTGAGTATAGTGCGCCGGGCGGGCAGCCCTTCGCCATGAGCTCGCCATCCACTGAAGCGCCGTCAGACAGATTTCAGCAGCAGCCGGATCGTCAGAAAGTAACCAGATGTCGCCAAAACCGGCCCTGGATCCCCCCATTGAGCCTGCGGATTTGATACCCGAGGACATGCAGGGTAAAGTCACACCCCCAAAATGGCGGCCCTGCTGCCCTTTTGGGATCGGTAGCCAGCCTCAGCCACGTCTTGCCTCGCTGACGCAGCAGCAAGCGGCTGGGCGCCGATAGCACAGCTTCTGCCGCCGATGCAGCAGCAAGCGGCTGGGCACCGATAGTACGGATGAGCGCGATCTTACGATGACAACCGGCGTAGCAGATGCAACGGTCCGCGGTCGCGACCAGATCAACAATCGTCTTTGGGGAAGTAAATGGAACATAAACCATCGTTGGTGGGCGGGGCATGCATCATTGCCGGCGTCTGTGTAGGAGCCGGTATGCTGGGGCTGCCGAGTGCGGGGGCGGGAGCATGGACGCTTTGGTCCATGCTCGCGGTGGCGCTGACCATGGTGGTGATGACCGTCTCCGGCTGGATGCTGCTGGAGTCCTACAAGGGCTATCCATTGCGCGTCTCCTTCGATACCGTGACCCGGGATCTGCTGGGGAACAAGGTCAACGCACTCAACAACTTAAGCGTCTACTTCGTCGGCGGCATATTGCTCTATGCCTACATCACCTCGGCCGGCCTCATCATAGAGGGCATGACCGGGCTTGGCAGCCACTGGGGATCTGTGCTGTTTACCCTGGCCTTCTCCGGCCTGGTGTGGCACTCCACCCGGGCGGTGGACCGCATCTCCGTGCTGTTGGTGATCCTGATGGGGCTGAGCTTCGCCTTCGGCATCTCCGGCATGTCCATGAACATCCGCCTGGATCTGCTGCTCGACAAGGTCGGCAGTGAGCACAGCTATGCCCCCTATGCCCTGGTGATGCTGCCGGTGGCGCTCACCTCGTTTGGCTATCACCACTCTGTGTCGTCCATGCGCGCCTACTACGGTGAGGAGCGCCGCGCCAGCCGCGCCATCCTGGGCGGCACCGTCATCGCGCTCACCTTCTACCTCATCTGGCTGGTCAGCGTGTTCGGCAACCTGCCGCGCAGCGCCTTCGGCCCGGTGATAGCGCAAGACGGCAACGTGGATGCCCTGCTCACGGCGCTGGGATCCGTCATCGAATCCAAGGCGGTGGCGAGCGCCCTCAACGCCTTCTCCATGGCGGCCATCCTCTCCTCCTTTATCGGGGTCGGGCTCGGGGTATTCGACTACCTGGCGGATCTGTTCAAGTTCGACAACAGCCATCGCGGCCGCAGCAAGTCCTGGGCGGTGACCTTCCTGCCGCCCCTGGTGCTCTCGTTGCTGTTCCCGTTCGGTTTCCTGGCCGCCATCGGCTACGCCGGCGCCGTGGCCACCCTCTGGACCTGCATCATTCCGCCCCTGCTGGCCTGGAAGGTGCGCGCCGCCAAGGGTGGCAAGGGCGAGGGCTTCCACGCTCCGGGCGGTGTGCTGATGATCGCCCTGGTGATCCTGTTCGGGGTGCTGACCGCCGCCTTCCACCTGCTCAACATGGCGGGTCTGCTGCCGGCCTATACAGGTTGAGAAAGAGGATGTTTGGCCCCGATATCGAGCCGGGGGAATAGCAAAACGGCGCCCATGGGCGCCGTTTTTGTTTAGGGCGAGCCCAACCTTCGAAAGAAAAAATCGAGGTAGGGGCAACGCTTCGGCCACCATCGAAGCGTCTCTTCCTGCCTTCTCCTATGCTGCAGGCTGTTATCGCAAAGGAGAGACAAGGATGTACGATATTCATCTGATATTGCCGGACAACCCGGGCGCACTGGGGCAGTTCGGGGTCTTGATGGGCCGCGCGGGCGTCAGCCTGGAAGGGGGTGGCATGTTCCTCGCCGAGGGCGCCGGCCATGCCCACTTCCTGGTGGAAGAGGGAGAGCGCGCCGCCCAGGTCGCCAGAGAGGCCGGGTTGGAGGTAGTGGCGGTGCGAGAGGTGCTGGTGCGCCGCCTGAAGCAGGAGGTGCCCGGCCAGCTGGGGGCCATCTGCACCGCACTGGGGACCGCATCGGTCAACATCATTACCCTGTACAGCGATCATGCCAATCAGCTGATCCTGGTGACGGACGACATGGACAAGGCCAGGGAGGCGACCGCCGACTGGCAATAAGGAGAGAACACGGATGGGAGTGGCGAGATGAACCCGCAAGAGAGCCTGGAGCTGGGTCTGGCACAGGTGGCCGCCGCCATCGCCGATGGCAGCCGTGCTCGCATGTTGTCCGCCCTGATGGATGGGCGGGCCTGGACGGCGACCGAGCTAAGCACTGTGGCGGACGTCGCCACCTCCACCGCCAGCAGTCACCTCGCCAGGTTGCAGCAGCAGGGGCTGACGGGCTGCGTCCAGCAGGGCAAGCATCGCTACTATCGCATCGCGAGCCCTGAGGTGGCCTTGGTGGTGGAGCAGTTGATGGGGCTGGCGGCGCAAGGCCCGGGCCCCTTGCAGAGCAAGACCCCGGCGCGGCTGCGCTTCGCCCGCACCTGCTATGACCATCTGGCGGGGGAGCTGGGAGTGCGGCTGCATGACGCCCTGCTGGCTCAGGGCTGGCTGGACGCCGGCGGCCATGGCCTGACCCCTGAGGGGGAGCAGCACTTCAGCCGGCTCGGCATCGACTGCGTGCCGAGCGGCAGGCGCCACTTCGCCTGTCCCTGTCTGGACTGGAGCGAGCGGCGCATGCACCTGGGGGGCCAGCTGGGCGCCCGCCTGCTCACCCATCTACTGGACAAGGGGGCGCTGGTGCGCGTACTCGAGGGCCGCGAGCTGACCCTGACAACCGGCGGCCAGCGCCTGCTGCAACGCCAGTTCGGGATCCCGGCCTGACCCCAATGCCCTTGCCTGGTCTATGCTTTGGTTCTCTTTTGAGCCTAAACAAGGAGCCGGCCATGGCATGGAGCATCAATGACTCTCAGCAACGCATCCTCTACAACAAGGGCAAGCACGTCGCCGTACCGGCCGCGGGCATGAGCAAGTACCACGAGTGGCGGCGGGAGATCGAGCGCGGCACCCACCCAAAGAACGCCGCCGACAAGGTGGGGGACATGCACTACGAGCAGCTCAGCGGGGTGAACAAGGGGATCTACACCATCCGCCTCAGTCAGGAGCACAGGGTGGCCTTCACCCTCCACGACACCCTGCAGCAGGTCAATGTGATCAGCATAGGCGGCCACTTCCCGCCGAGCTGAGGGGCCGACAAGTCGTAAAAATGGCGCCAATAGGCGCCATTTTTGTTTGATTTGCTATTTTATGCTGCCATGGCCATACCGCTAGTCGGCATGATCAGTGGTTCTGATACTGGGCAGCGGTAATGAATTGTCCGAACGTCTCGCACCAGATGATAACGCTGTTGTAGTCAGCCGGGTTCACATTGGTCGGTAGCGGCACGATAAAGTTGTCGAAGGTTTTCACCGGCCCGATATGCACCATCTGCGGCTTCAGGCGGGCGAAGTCCGCCTCCGTCTCCACGAATGCCGGCGACAGGTAGAGCTGATAGTCGGGCCCCGGCGCCAGCTGGCCCATCAGGCTGATGGCATCCGGCCCTATGCTTATCTTGCCTTCCCCCCAGTGCAGTCGATCGCTGTCTTTCAGATCCCGCTTGAAGGTGCCCTGATAGGTCGCCTGTGCCTGGCTGGCCGCCACCTGCTCACTGCTCGGTGCGGCAGGCGCTATCAGGATCGGCAGCAGATAGATGCCGGCGGCAAAGCCCGCGCCCCCCACCAGCAGATGGGTGACCAGCAGCAGGGCCATAGTCTTGCGTTGCATAGAGCCTCGGTCGTCGATGAATTAATGCCACTACCCTAGCAGCGACGGCGGCTCGTGCCCATCCCCGAACTGGGGCCACTGGCTACCAACGCTAGTCGTGGCTGGACTCCTTCGCTGGCAGCCGTGCGCCGCTACGCAGCAGGGGCAGCTGATAGAGCACCAGGGCGCCGAGTACCAGCCCGGCGCCGGCCAGCTTGGCCCCGCCGAGGGCCTCCCCATAGCAGAGGGTGCTGAGCATCAGGGTCCAGACGGGTTCGAGCAGCATCAGCAGGGCCGCGTGGGTGGTGGTCATCTTGCTCAAAGCCAGGGTCAGCAGCAGGTAGCGCAAGGTGGTGGCGAGCAGCACGCTGGCGGCAAACCAGCCCCAGGTGCCGGTGCTGACGAAGGTTGGCCAGCTCTCGGTCAGCAGGGAGAGGAGGGTGCCCATCAGGCCCGTCATGGCGAGCTGGATGCAGGTGAGCCAGCGCGCCGGGATCGACTGGGCGAAGTTGCGATGGACCGCGAACTGGGTGCCGAGGGCCATGGCGGCGGCCAGGAACCAGAGCAGGGAGCGGGAGACGCCCCAGTCAGTGCCGCTTGAGAGCAGCAACAGACCCGCCACCGCCAGGGGCAGTGTGGTCCAGTAGTGGCGGCCCGGCCGGGTCTGGAAGCCGACCCAGGCGGCCAGCGGGGCCATCAGGGTGGCGACGCTCATGATAAAGGCGCCGCTGCCGAGGGCGTCGCTCTGGCTGATGGCGGTCACCCAGAGCAGCAGGTTGAGACCGAGCAAGGAGCCACAGCCGAGGGCGCGCAGCAGCTGGGCGCGGCTGGGCCTGGGTTCGTACAAGATGGCAAGGGGCAGCAGGATCAGGGCCGCCAGCAGGAAGCGGCTGCCGATAAAGGCGGCGGGGGGCAGCTCGCGGATCGCCTCCTTGGAGAAGAACCAGCCGGCGGCCGCTAACAAGGTGGTGCAGATCATCAACAACAGGGGCGTGCGGTTCATGGGGTCGCCATCGGGTCACAGAGGCTGGAACGAGTGAGGGATTGTACACGGAAACGGCGATAGCCGTTGTGCTGGAGCGGAGACGCACGTTCGTTTCTGCGAATATCGGATAATAATTCGAACAGTCAATAAAGAACAGTTATAGAACCGAGCTTCTGGAGAACTGTCGATGCTTTATTTACACTATGGATAGCCGATTATCATAAGAAGAAGATGACTCTCCATATTCAAGTTTGATATGTGTCACATCATATTTATTTCTTGAGTCTGAAATATAAAGTTTGCTGGTGGTAGTTGGATTCATATGGTCAAATTCGCCGTTGTCAGAGACAACTCATTATTTATTAAAATATAAATTTCAGGCTAAATATTGCACGGAGAATTCCCCATGATGTTCAAAAAACTGGCACTGGCGTCAACTGTATTGGGCACCTTGTTACTGGCAGGCTGTGCCAGTGTTCCAATGGAAAGTGCTCAGGAAAGTGCCAGACTGAAAGCCTTCCCTGCACCGGAAGGTAATATGGCAGGTCTTTACGTCTACCGGGACAGCTACATGGGAAAGGCCCAGAAAAAAGACGTTTATGTTGATTCTGAATGCCTTGGTGAGTCTGCCAACCAGACTTTCTTCTATAAGCAGGTAGCGGGCGGTAAAACTCACGAACTCTCTACAGAATCTGAATTCTCCGATAACAAGATTTCTGTTTTTACCGAGCCTGGTAAAAACTACTTCTTCCGCCAGATTATAAAGATGGGTGTCTTTGTTGGTGGCGCCAAGCTTGAGCCGGTTTCCGACACTGAAGGCAAGCGGGTTATCTCCAAAGGAAACGTGCAGCTTGCCAAGTCAGGTGTCTGCAGCAATTAATTCTGCTAAGAAAAGCATTCAATTAAACGAAGTTATTGGCATTTTTGTGAGGCGTTAACCTCGCCTCTTCCCTAATAAAAAAACGGCGCCTTAACGGCGCCGTTTTTTATATCACTGAACCCAGCCAGGATCACTGCAGCAGGGAGATATCCGCTACTTGCAGGAACAGGTTGCGCAGGTTGTTCAGCAGCGCCAGACGGTTGGCCTTGAGGGCGTCGTCTTCTGCCATCACCATCACCTCGTTGAAGAAGGTGTCGACCGGCTCGCGCAGGGCGGCCAGACGGGTGAGGGCGGTCTGGTAGTCACCGGCGGCGAACAGCGGGGCCAGCTCGGATTGCAGTGCTGCAACCTGAGTGGCCAGCGCTTTTTCGGCGGTATCTTGCAACAGCTCCGGCTTGACGGTGGTCGGCAGCTCGCCTTCCACCTTGGCCAGGATGTTGCTCACGCGCTTGTTGGCGGCGGCCAGGGCCAGGGCGGCATCCAGACTGCGGAAGTGGCTGACGGCCTTGACGCGGCGATCGAAGTCCAGCGGACGGGTCGGGCGGCGGGCCAGCACGGCCAGCACAACATCGGCACCAATGCCTTCGTCCTGATAGGCGGCGCGGAAGCGGCCCAGCATGAAGTCGACCACGTCGGTGACGACGGTTTTGTTGGTCAGCTTGTCGCCGTAGACGCGTACCGCTTCTTCCACCAGTTCAACCAGATCCAGGTCCAGCTGCTTCTCGGTCATGATGCGCAGGGCACCGATGGCGGCGCGGCGCAGGGCGAAGGGATCCTTGTCGCCTTTGGGCAGCATGCCGATGCCGAAGATGCCGGCCAGGGTGTCGAGCTTGTCGGCCAGCGCCACGGCGCAGGCTTCCAGGGCGGACGGCAGGGCATCACCGGCGAAGCGCGGCATGTACTGCTCGTTCAGGGCCACGGCCACCACTTCGTCTTCGCCGTCGTGACGGGCGTAGTGCATCCCCATGACACCCTGGGTGCTGGCGAACTCGCCGACCATGTTGGTCATGAGATCGCACTTGGAGAGCAGGCCGGCACGCTTGGCCTGAGCCACGTTGGCACCGATGCGCTCGGCGATGAAGCCGGCGACGGTCTCGATACGCTCGACCTTGGCCTTGACGGTACCGAGCTGCTGCTGGAACAGCACGGTTTCGAGGCGCGGCAGGCGGGAGGCCAGGGTCTGCTTCAGGTCGGTCTTGAAGAAGAACTCGGCGTCGGACAGACGGGGGCGAACCACCTTCTCGTTGCCGCTGATGATCTGGCTCGGGTCCTTGGACTCGATGTTGGTGACGAAGATGAACTTCGGCAGCAGCTTGCCGCTCTTGTCGTAGACCGGGAAGTACTTCTGGTCACCCTTCATGGTGTGCACCAGGGCCTCGGCGGGGACGGCCAGGAACTTCTCTTCGAAGTTGGCGGTCAGCACCACAGGCCATTCGACCAGGGCGGTGACTTCTTCCAGCAGGGCGTCGTCCAGATCGGCGACGCCACCGAAGGCGGCAGCGGCCGCTTCGACGTCAGCCTTGATCTTGGCCTTGCGGGCCATAAAATCGGCTACTACCTTGCCTTTTTCCAGCAGGATCTGCGGGTACTGGCTGGCGTTGTCGATGGTGAATTCCGGTTCGCCCATAAAGCGGTGACCGCGAATGGTGCGGGCGGAGTCGATACCCAGAATGGTGGCGGGCACCAGATCGCCATCCAGCAGCAGGGTCACGGTGAACACCGGACGCACGAACTGGATGGTCTTGTCGCCCCAGCGCATCATCTTGGGGATGGGCAGCTTGGCCAATGCAGCAGCGACCAGCTCACCCAGCAGTTCCTTGGCCGGACGGCCTTCGATCTTGGCGTTGTGAACCAGCCACTCGCCCTTGTCGGTGACCAGACGCTCGGCCTGCTCAACTGTGATGCCGTTGCCACGAGCCCAGCCTTCGGCAGCCTTGGTCGGCTTGCCATCGGCATCGAACGCCTGGGATACGGCCGGGCCGCGCTTCTCGACGCTCTTGCTCGGCTGATCGCTGGCCAGCTCGCTCACCTTCAGCGCCAGACGGCGCGGTGAGGCGAACCATTCGACGTTGCCGAAGGCCAGGTCGGCCTTGGTCAGCTCGGCTTTGAAGTTGTCGGCAAAGGCTTCGGCCAGGGAGCGCAGGGCCTTGGGGGGCAGCTCGGCGGTGCCGATCTCTACCAGAAATGTATGTTGTGCCATGTCCGTTCCTTAACCTTGCTTGTTCTCAGTGCGCTGACACATGGGGAAGCCCAGTGCCTCGCGGGAGGCGTAGTAAGCCTCGGCCACGGCCTTGGTCAGGGTGCGAATGCGCAGTATGTAGCGCTGACGCTCGGTGACCGAGATGGCCTTGCGGGCATCCAGCAGGTTGAAGGAGTGCGCGGCCTTGAGGATGCGCTCGTAGGCGGGCAGGGGCAGCGGTTTTTCCAAGCCGAGCAGGTGCTGGGCTTCCTTCTCGTACTGCTCGAAGCAGTGGAACAGGAAGTCCACGTCGGCGTGCTCGAAGTTGTAGGTAGATTGCTCCACCTCGTTCTGATGGAAGACATCGCCGTAGGTGGTCTTGCCCAGGGGGCCGTCGGACCAGACCAGGTCATAGACGCTGTCCACGCCCTGGATGTACATGGCCAGGCGCTCGAGACCATAGGTGATCTCGCCGGTGACCGGCTTGCATTCGAGGCCGCCAACCTGCTGGAAGTAGGTGAACTGAGTCACTTCCATGCCGTTGAGCCACACTTCCCAGCCCAGACCCCAGGCACCCAGGGTCGGGTTTTCCCAGTTGTCTTCCACGAAGCGGATGTCGTGGATCTCGGGATCCATGCCCAGCTCTTTCAAAGAGCCGAGGTAGAGTTCCTGGATGTTGTCGGGGGACGGCTTGATGATCACCTGGAACTGGTAATAGTGCTGCAGGCGGTTCGGGTTCTCACCGTAGCGGCCGTCGGTGGGACGGCGGGACGGTTGCACGTAGGCGCAGGCGATGGGCTCAGGGCCCAGGGCGCGCAGGCAGGTCATGGGGTGGGAGGTACCGGCACCCACTTCCATATCCAGCGGCTGAATGATGGTACAGCCCTGGCGGGACCAATAGTCCTGCAGCTGCAGGATCAGGCCCTGAAAGGTTTTGACATCGAATTTTTGCATAGTGTTTTTCGCGCGAAGTGAAATCAGAGCAAGATTTGCTGAATGTGAACCGAAGGAGTATACCGTCTGGCATGGTCGGATAATAGGCGAAATTGCAGAGGATTCATGGGGTGGCGCTGCGCCGGGCCTGGTCGGCCCGGGATGAAAGCCCCGTCATGTGGCCGATGAAATCCCCTTGTCGGACAGAGAGTCGGGCAGAGAAAAATAACAGGAGACGAGGAATGGAACTGAGCTGCGCCTGGGTGACCAAGGACCCGGAATACATTGAATACCATGACAAACAGTGGGGGCGGCCGGTGCGGGACCCGCGCGAGCTGTTTGCCAAACTCTGCCTCGATGGCCAGCAGGCTGGGCTCTCCTGGATCACCATTCTCAAACGCACCGACAGTTATTACCGCGCCTATGCGAACTTCGATCCCACGCTCATCGTCCGGTTCGACGAGCAGGATGTGGAGCGACTGATGCAAAACACGGGCATCATCCGCAATCGCCTCAAGGTGCAGTCGATCATCAAAAACGCTCGCGCCTATCTGGCACTGGAGGCACAGGGCATCGACTTCGCGGACTACCTGTGGGGCTTCGTCGGCGGCGCGCCCATCGTCAACCAGCGCCAGGGCAAAGGCGATATTCCTGCCACCTCACCAGAGTCCGACGCCATGGCCAAGGCGCTCAAGAAACTCGGTTTCACCTTCGTCGGCAGCACCATCTGCTACGCCTTTATGCAGGCGGTGGGCATGGTGAACGATCATCTGGTGACCTGCCCCTGCCACATGGCATGTCAGCAGTCAGGGACACTGGGGTAACGCGGAGGGCAGATGAAGAAGGGAGGCCTGAGCCTCCCTTCTTCGTTTGGGATCCGGGATCAACTGGGCTGAAGGGTGTGGGTCAGCGCGTCACACACTTCGTCACTGCTCATCAGCCGCACGAAAGGGCCAGCCAGGGTGGTATTGTGGTGGGCGATGATCTGCGTTGCGGCAAGTTGTGGGGTATCCATGCAGGTATGAGCATCGCTCACCAGCACCACTGAGTAGCCGAGATCGGCCGCCGCCCGGCAGGTGGTATCTATGCAGTACTGGGTCTTCATGCCGGTGACGATCAGGGTCTGCACCTTGTCCTCTTTCAGCCAGCCATCGAGGCCGGTGCCATGAAACGCATTGGGCCTTTGCTTGTCGAACACCCGATCGGCGTCGTCGACAACCAGTTCCGGCGCCAGTTGCCAGAGCGGACTGCCGGCGGCGATGGGGCTACCGGCCGGGCCCGTGTGGCGCACCGCCAGCACGGGGACACCGGCGGCACGGGCCGCCTGGCTCAGGCGGTTGATGTTGAGCAGCGTCTCGGTCCCGGCATGGGGTACCTCGGGGCCGTGAAGGAGGCCGGTCTGGATGTCGATGACGAGCAGGGCGGCGTGAGGCAGAGATGGCATGGGGATGGCTCCGTGAGGAATGTCCTCCACTCTGGGGTCACCGGCCGTTGAGCGGCAATCCCGCATCTGGGGGATTGCAAGCGCTGCCCGACGTTGCAGCGTCTGTCGTGGCGATGGGGTCGCATCCGTCATGCAGGCGGTGGGCATGGTGAACGATCATCTGGTGAGCTGTCCCTGTCACGCATAGTGCCAGCCGGGGTAGGAGTCGTTTTTCAGCGCCCGGTACAGCCGACATACAGTCATATCTGCTCAAAATCGGGGTAACCATCATGAGGATATCCAATGTCACTGACCGCATTTCGCACCCTCTCCCTCGGCAGCCTGATCCTGACCGGTTGCACCCTGTTGTTGACCCTGCCCGCCCAGGCGACCGATCGCCAGGACTCCCGCGACGTGCGCCAGGAGGTGCGTCCCGAGATCCGCGAGGCCAAGATAGATTGTCGTCAGGCGGACAATAAGGACAACTACGAGTGCCGTCAGGACAAGCGTGAAGTGAAGCAGGACGTGCGCGAGAAGGCTCGCGACGTCAAGTATTGAGGAAGGGATGGACGCCTCGTTCATCTTCTATGACGGCCGCCGAGCCCGGTGGCCGAGTCTATTCAGATTGGAGTTGCCATGACAGTTTCCGTATCCCGCCTGAGCGCCGCCCTGCTGACCGCCTGCACCCTGTTTGCCGCCGTCCCGGCGCACGCTACCAACCAGAGCGAGCAGCGCCAGGATGCCCGTGACATCCGTCAGGACACCCGCCAGGAGTCTCGCGACGCCAAGCAGGAGTGCCGTGAGGGTCTGATGGGCAATGCCGACTGCCGCCAGGACCACAGGGATGCCAAGCAGGAAGGGCGCGATCAGGCGCGCGACGTCAAATACTGATCTTGGTCCGGGTGGATTGGTGCTCTGCTGGCTGGCCGTGCTGACCGGCATGGTCGCAAGGCGCCATGTATAATTCAGAGACGCCATTTCGGTGCGTCTCATCCAGTTCAGGAGTCATCATGAAGAAGTCCGTACTCATGCTGCTTGCCGCCACCGTCCTGCTGACCGGTCTGCCGGCCCAGGCCACCGAGCAGGCCAGGCAGCGCCGCGAGGCCCGCGATGTGCGCCAGGATACCCGTCAGGAATCCCGGGATGCCAAGCAGGAGTGTCGCAGTGGTCTGGTGGGCAATGCCGATTGCCGCCAGGAGCACCGTGACGCCAAGCAGGACGGGCGCAAGAAGGCCCGCGAGATCAAATATTGATGCTCTGCCCGTTTGGGCAGACACGTGGCGGCTGATGCCGCCTCGCGATGCAAACAAGGGGGCCATGGCCCCCTTGTTGATTCCTGCGCGTGCACGTCACACTCTGGCGCTCCCCTGAGGTAGAATGCGCGGCCATTGGTTAGCGTCGTTCTTTTTCAGAGGTTTTTTCCATGCATTTCAAGAAACTCGTTCCTGCACTTGCCCTGACCATCGCCATCACGGGCTGTACTACCAACCCCTATACCGGTGAATCCCAGACCTCCAAGGGTGCCTGGGGCGCGCTGGCCGGTGCCGCGACCGGCGCCGCCGTCGGTGCCCTCTCCTCCAGCAAGGGTGATCGCAAGAAGGGCATCCTGACCGGGGTGGCCGCCGGCGCCGCACTGGGTGGTGGCATCGGTTACTACATGGATGTGCAGGAAGCCAAGCTGCGCGAGAAGCTGCAAGGCACAGGCGTCAGCGTGACCCGCAACGGTGACGAGCTGATCCTCAACATGCCGAACAACGTCACCTTCGACAGCTCCAGCGCCCAGCTGAAAGCGGCCGGTGCCAACACCCTGTCCGGCGTCGCCATGGTAGTGGCCGAGTTCGACAAGACCCGCCTGAACGTGGTCGGCCACACCGACAGCACCGGCTCCCGCGAGTTGAACATGAAGCTCTCCGCCCAGCGCGCCGACGCCGTCGCCGCCCAGCTGATCGGCCAGGGTGTGACCGGCAGCCGCATCTCCACCAGTGGTGTGGGCCCGGATCAGCCGGTTGCCACCAACAGCACAGCCGCCGGCAAGGCCCAGAACCGTCGGGTGACCATCACCCTGACCCCGACCGCCTAAGCGGTCCGGTTCCCGGCAATAAAAAAGCCCCGCCAATCTGGCGGGGCTTTTTTATGGGTGCCGCTGGGAGAAAGGAAGCAACCGCTTGGCACCATTCTGTTATCTGTGCCGGTGCGCTGTGCCCTTCTCCCCGCGCGGGAGAAGGGTCGGGGATGAGGGGGGATAAGCGTTCCTTATTGCGAGCCGTGCAGGCAACAGGAGAGGCCCCTCACCCTGCCCTCTCCCAGAGGGAGAGGGAACAGACGCAAGATTTGCGGCTTGCTCAGCGATCAGTCACAGGGCTCGTACAATGGCGGCTTATACAGCGGCAGTCAGCTGCACTTCGACCTTGTAGCCTTCGTGGGCTAGACGGGCCTGTACGCAGGCGCGGACGGGGGCGGTGCCCTCCGGGATCCAGGCATCCCACTGGGCGTTGAAGGCGGCGATATCGCTTATGTCCTTGAGATAGATGTTGGCCATCAAGATCTTGTCGACGCCGGAGCCGTTGGCCTCCAGCAAGCCTTGCAGGCTGGTCAGCACCTCACGGGTCTGCTGATGAATGTCGGCTTCATCCGTGGCGGGCACTTCCACCACGTAGAGGGTGCCGTTGTGAATGACCACATCTGACCAACGCTGGGTGGTGCCGATTCGGGTAATGGCTGTCATGGACTCTTCCTGTGCTGGGCTCATTGACCCTTGCGGATCAGATAGCGGTAAGGGGCCTGCTCGGTTTCGCTGGCGATCAGGGTGTGATCCATGAAACGGCAGAAACTGGGGATGTCGCGGGTGGTGGAGGGATCGTCGGCGCTGACCAGCAGGGTCTCGCCCTCGGCCATCAGCCGCACTTTCTTGCGCACCATCATCACGGGTTCGGGGCAACGAAGCCCGATTGCGTCCAACTCGTGGGTCGCGTCGCAGAATAAAGCACTCATCAATAATCAACCTTCAACCAAATCAGCTGCCAATGATACTCAAGGCGAAAAAATAATCAAATCACAGGGCCGATATGCAGCATATGTAACCAAAGTGTGATCCTGCTCTATCCACTCTCCGTCCGATGAGTAATATAAAAATTGAACCATATTCAACAAGGAGGTGTGAATATGCAGGTCTCCTACGGCAGATTGCAAGCCTACGCAGGCATGGGGTTCTTGTCGTTCGCCATGATAGTACTGGGCAGCCCGATCGGAAATACCGGCACCTGGTTCGGATCCATGGTGATGATAGGGCTGGGGCTCTGGATTGAGCTCAGTGACTACTACGACGAGGATGAGGACGAGAACGATCGCTCCTGAACAGTCAGGTGTCGATGACTCAAAGGCGGACAAAGTCCGCCTTTGTCATTTCTGCTCCGTGCCGGATCGTGTCGAGCGCATGGCCCGTTCCAGCTGCAGCGCCGTCTGCTCCGGGTTGGCTCTGGCATCGTTGAAGAAGCCGCTCAGCACATCCATGATCGCCTGGCGCATGTTGGTGGGCACCGCCATGCCGTCGGACATGCTGGGCAGCAGGTTGCCGGCCTGCTCCGCCTGCTGGAAGTCCTTGTACGAGCGGATGGCGCAGCGATCAAAGCGGCTCATGTCCGGCTTGGTGAGGGTGGGGATGGAGCCCTTGACCCGGTTGAACTCCTCCTGGAACTTGGGCGTCATCAGCAACTGGGCCAGCTCGCCCTGGGCTTGCAACTGGGCGGGATCCCGCTGCTTGAACATGGCGATGGAGTCCAGGTTGTAACTGAACAGACCCTGGCTGCCGGGACTCGGCAGACATTCGATATCCTCTCCCGGGCGATAGTTGCCGGCGCTCAGCTCCCCCTTCACCCAGTCCCCCATGATCTGCATGGCGGCGCCGCCGCTCTCCAGCAGGTTGGTGGCCTGGTGCCACTTCAGCCCGGCGTACTTCTCGGGAACATAGGCCCTCAGTTGCTGGAAGCGGGTCAATACCCGTACCATGTCGGGCCCGGTCAGGGTCGCCTCGTCCTGCTCCAGGAAGGCCTTGCGGTAGAACTCCTTGCCCCCCTCACCGAGGGCCACCATCTCGAACAGCACCGTCAGCTGCCAGGGTTCGTTGCCGATGGCGAGCGGTGCCACCCCTTGCGCCTTGAGCTGCTCCGCCACCGCCACGAACTGGTTCCAGTCGGTCGGCGGTTGCAGCTGCAGGCGCTCGAATACCTTGCGGTTGATCCAGAGCCAGTTGATCCTGTGGATGCCAATCGGCACCGCCATCAGGGCGCCGTTCTGGCTCAGGGTCTCGCGTACCATGGGGGAGAGCTGCTGATACCAGCCGAGGTACTCGGCCATGGGGCTGAGATCGCGCAAGAAGCCGAGGCTGGCCCACTCGTGCAGCTCGTAACCCTTGAGGTTCGCCGCCTCCGGCGGGTTGGCGGCCAGCGCCCGGCTCTTCAGTACCGTCATGGCGCTCTTGCCGCCGCCACCCTGCACCGCGAAGTCGTTCCACTGGTTGCCGCGCTCGGCCCATTCAGACTTGAGCACCTCCACCGCCTTGGCCTCGCCACCCGAGGTCCACCAGTGCAGCACCTCTACCTGGGAGGCGGCGGCGGGCAGGGCAAACAGGGTAACAACGGCAAACGGGAACCACTTCATACATTACTGCCTTGGTAGGGAGAGAGTGGCCTGCAGGCCACCCTGGGGGCGATTTTCCAGCACTAGATCGCCGCCGTGGGCATGGGCGATGTTGCGGGCGATGCCAAGGCCAAGGCCGGTCCCGGAAGGATCCTTGCTCAGCCGATAATAGGGTTCGAAGATGCGTTCCAGCTGATCTTCCGGCAGGCCCTGGCCCTCATCCATGATGAACAGGATCAGCATCTCCTCATCGTCCATGACGATGATGCGGACCCGGTTGCCGTACTTGATACCGTTGTCCACCAGGTTGCCGATGCAACGCTTGAGAGCCAGCAGCTTGCCGCGATAGGGCCACTTGCAGTGCCCCTCTATGGTGAGCAGGTCTTCGTGCAGGTTCATGGACTCCGCCATCTGCTCCAGCAGGGCGTTGACGTCGATCTGCTCGAGGTTCTCGTGGATGTCGGTCTCTTTTACCGTCTGCAGCGCCCCTTTCACCATCAGCTCCAGCTCGTCCAGATCCTTGTTGAACTTGGCGATCTGGGTCTCGTCGTCCAGCAGCTCGACCCGTAGCCGCAGCCGGGTGATGGGGGTCTTGAGATCGTGGGAGATGGAGCTGAACAGCCGCTCCCTGTCATCGATGAAGCGGCGGATGCGCTGCTGCATGATGTTGAAGGCGCGGGTCGCCGCGACGATCTCGGAGGCGCCTTCCTCCTTCAGCGACGGCTGATCGATATCCTTGCCGAGGTTGACCGCGGCCTTGGCGAGGCGGCGCAGAGGCCGGGTCTGCCAGCGCACCAGCATGAAGGTGAAGAAGCAGAGGAAGACCGTCATCAGGGCGATGAAGCGCACCTGGTTGCTCGGCATGACGGTGTCATCCAGGGTCATATAAGGGGCGGGCAGCAGGGCCGCCAGGTAGAGCCATTCCCCCGGCTCTATCTCTATCTGGGTCACCAGCACGGGAGGATTGATGGGTTCGAGGGACAGGGTGTAGCGTGCCCAGGAGGAGGGCAGGTCCGCCAGCAGGGTGTCGTTGTTGAAGACGTGAAGCTCTTCCGGGCGGGAGAAGTCCACCTTGATGGCCATGGCGTCGGAGAGCTTGCGGCTGAGCACGTCCTGCACTTCCTTCAGCACCAGCGTCTTGCGTTCGCTGTCCGGGATGGCGCTGATATGGATCTCTTCTTCATTCAGGGAGACGAAGAAGCGGCTGCCCCCCATGTTGCGCAGCTGATCCAGCGCTATGTGGCGGTATTGCAGGGGCAGGGACTTGAAGAAGTTGACGGTGGAGGCCGCCGACAGCGCCAGGTTGCGGGTGGTGCTGAGCATGCCCTCCAGCTCCCGCTTCTGGATCTGCTGCATCCAGATGCCGGTGAGTATGGTCTGGGAGAGCAGGATGGCGAGCAGCAGCAACAGCAGCATCCGCGACAGCAGGGAGCGCGGCACCAGGGCCTGCCAGAGGCGCCGGCTTTTCATGGAGTCGTGCGCCCCTTGTGGATCAGCAGGTTGCCGCGACTATGGCGCCGCGCCTGCCAGCACTTCTGGTCTCTCATGGGAGCTGGTGCACCTCTTGTGGATCAGCATGTCGCCGCTAGCGCGAAGCCATGCTGGTTGCCGCTATGGGATCTCGTGGACTTCGGCGATCAGCATGTAGCCACTGCCGCGTATGGTCTTGATGATGCGCGGGCTCTTGCCGTTGTCACCCAGCTTCTGGCGCAATCGGCTGATCTGCACGTCTATGCCACGCTCCATGGGCAGACTCTCGCGGCCGCGGGTGGCGTCCGAGATGGTGTCTCTGTCCAGCACCACGCCGGGTTGCTGCAGGAACATGCCGAGCAGCAGGGCGTCGCTGCCGGAGAGATCCAGCAGGCTGCCATCATCGTGGGTCAGCTGGTGGCTCAGGGTATCCAGGGTCCAGTCGGCGAAACGCAGCCGACGACTCGGCTCCTTCTCTTTCTCCGGCTGACGGAATTCGGCGCGGCGCAGCAGCGCCTTGATGCGGGCCTGCAGTTCACGCGGGCTGAACGGCTTGGCGATGTAGTCATCCGCGCCGAGTTCGAGGCCGATCACCCGATCCGCTTCGTCAGAGGCCGCGGTCAGCATGATGATGGGCACCTGGGAGTCGCGGCGGATCTGTTGGCACAGGGTAAAGCCGTCGTCGCCGGGCATCATGATGTCCAGAATGATCAGATCCGGGCTGTGCTGGGCGAGTTGCTGGCGCATCTCGTTGCCCTCCGCCGCCGTCAATACCTGAAAACCCGCCCGGGTCAGGTACTCGTTGAGCAGCTCGCGGATCTCTTGGTCGTCGTCGACGATCAGCAATTGTTTGCTCGTTGACATATGTATGTGCGTCCACCCCATTTTTTTGTGCAGATTGAACCTGTCGAGGGAGCAAAAAGCAAGCAAGGCCCCCCTCTAATGTGAGGTTATGGGCAATATAGCCCCAGAAGTGAGCATGATCTGGCATGAAAACGAAAAAAGGCCGACCCAAACGGGGCGGCCAATGCGCAGATTCCGACGGCAGGGTGTTCCCCGTGTGGTGACACCCACAGACTCGATGACGGGCCGGCAAGGCCGACCCCAAAAGTGACAATTCTTGCTCACTCCTCAAGGAGGAGTGCTATCTATTGCGTGCCTGTCTGAACTCAGACAGGAGCAACCCTGACCGACCCCGAGATGAGCGGCCAGCCAGGGGCTTTCGTTATACCCGCTCGAACACGGTGGCGATGCCCTGGCCCAGACCGATACACATGGTCGCGACACCCAGGGTGGCATCCTTCTCTTCCATCAGGTTGATCAGGGTGGTGGAGATGCGGGCGCCCGAGCAGCCGAGTGGGTGACCGAGGGCGATGGCGCCGCCGTTCAGGTTCACCTTCTCGTCTACCAGATCCTGCAATCCCAGGTCTTTCACACAGGGCAGGGACTGGGCGGCGAACGCCTCGTTCAGCTCGAACAGATCGATGTCACCCACGGTCAGGCCAGCACGCTTGAGTGCCTTCTGGGTGGCGGGCACGGGTCCGTAACCCATGATGGCGGCGTCGCAGCCGGCGATGGCCATGGCCCGCACCTTGGCGCGCGGGGTCAGCCCCAGCGCCTTGGCTCTGTCCGCGCTCATCACCAGCATGGCGGCAGCCCCATCGGACAGGGCCGAGGAGGTACCGGCGGTGACGGTGCCGTTGACCGGATCGAACACAGGGCGCAGCTGGCTCAGGGTCTCGACCGTGGTCTCCGGGCGGATCACCTCGTCATAGTCGTAGAAGAAGCGGGCGCCGCTGGCGTCATGGCCTTCCAGCCCGACGATCTGCTTGGCGAAGCGTCCTTCCACGGTCGCGGCATAGGCGCGGCGATGGGAGCGGGCGGCAAACTCGTCCTGCTGCTGACGGCTGATGCCGTGCAGCTTGCCGAGCAGCTCGGCAGTCAACCCCATCATGCCGGAGGCCTTGGCCACGGATTTTGCCATACCGGGGTGGAAATCGACCCCGTGGCTCATGGGCACGTGACCCATGTGCTCCACGCCGCCGATGATGAAGATGTCCCCGTCACCGACCTGGATGGCGCGGGAGGCATCGTGCAGCGCCTGCATGGAGGATCCGCACAGGCGGTTGACGGTGACCGCACCGACCTGCTTCGGAATGCCGGCCAGCAGGGCGGCGTTGCGGGCTATGTTGAAGCCCTGCTCCAGGGTCTGCTGCACGCAGCCCCAGTAGATGTCCTCGATCTCGTTCGGGTCGAGGTTGGGGTTGCGCAGCAGGATGGATTTCATCAGGTGCGCGGACAAATCTTCTGCACGTACGTTGCGGAAGGCGCCGCCCTTGGACCGGCCCATGGGGGTCCGGATACAGTCGACAATGACTACGTCTTTCATGAATGGATCTCCTTTCCGCAATCAGTAGAAGGTTTTGCCCTGGGCGGCCATCTCACGCAGCTTGTCGCTGACGCGATAGAGCGGGCCCAGATCGGCATACTGGTCGGCCATGGCCACGTAACGATCCAGACCGATAGTGTCCAGATAGCGGAACACGCCGCCGCGGAAGGGAGGGAAGCCCAGACCATAGACCAGGGCGATGTCCGCCTCGGCCGGGGTCGCGACTATGCCCTCTTCCAGACAGAGCACTACCTCGTTGATCATGGGGATCATCATGCGGGCTATGATGGCGTCCTTGTCGAAGGCCTGTTGCGCCTTGGCAATGGGGGCCAGCAGCTCGTAAGCGGCCGCGTCGGCCACCTTCTTCGGCTTGCCCTTCTTGTCCTGCTCGTAGGCGTAGAAGCCCTTGCCATTCTTCTGACCGAAGCGGCTGGCGTCATACATGGCGTCGATGGCGGTACGACCGTCCTTGCTCATGCGGGTCGGGAAGCCTTGCGCCATGACGTCACCGGCATGGTGGCCGGTGTCGATGCCGACCACGTCCAGCAGGTAGGCGGGGCCCATGGGCCAGCCGAACTCCTTCTCCATCACCTTGTCGACGGCCACGAAGTCGGCTCCATCGGCGACCAGCTTGGTGAAGCCGAAGAAGTAGGGGAACAGCACCCGGTTGACGAAGAAGCCAGGGCAGTCGTTGACGACGACCGGGGACTTGCCCATGGCGGCGGCGTAGGCCACCACGCGGTTGATGGTTTCATCCGATGTCTTCTCACCGCGGATGATCTCCACCAGGGGCATGCGGTGCACCGGGTTGAAGAAGTGCATGCCACAGAAGTTCTCGGGGCGCTTCAGACCCTTGGCCAGCAAGGAGATGGGAATGGTGGAGGTGTTGCTGGCGAGGACGGCGTCATCGCCGATGACGGTTTCCACTTCGCCGAGCACGGCGGCCTTCACCTTGGGATTCTCGACCACGGCTTCGACCACCAGATCCACGTGCTTGACGCTGTCGTAGCTCAGGGTGGGGGTGATGGCGGAGAGCACCTGGCCCATCTTGATGCCATCGATGCGGCCGCGCTCGAGCTGGCCGTTCAGCAGCTTGGTGGCTTCACCCATACCGAGCGCCAATGCCTTCTCGTTGATGTCCTTCATCACGGCCGGAATGCCCTTGCTGGCGGACTGGTAGGCGATGCCGCCCCCCATGATGCCGGCACCCAGCACGGCGGCGTGACTGGTCGCCTTGCTTGCCTGCTTGGCGGCCTTCTTGGCCAGCGCCTTGATGTGCTGATCGTTGAGGAAGATCCCGACTAGGGCCTTGGCCACGTCTGTCTTGGCCAGCTTGATGAAGCCCTGTGCCTCGACAATGAGCGCCTCGTCGCGGCTCATGCCGGCGGCGGCCTCGACGGTTTTCACCGCCGTCATGGGGGCCGGGTAGTGCTTGCCCGCCACGGCGGCAACCATGCCGGCGGCGGTGCTGAAGCTCATCATGGCTTCCAGCTTGGACAGGCGCAGGGGGGCCTTCTTGGCGGCGCGGCGGCCCTGCCAATCCAGTTTGCCTGCGATGGCGTCCTTGATCATCTGCAAAGCCGCGCTCTGCAGCGCGTCGGGGGCGACCACGGCATCGACGGCGCCGACCTTGAGGGCGTCATCGGCACGGTAATCCTTGCCGGTGGTTATCCACTCCAGCGCATTGTCGGCACCGATCACCCGCGGCAGACGGACGGTACCGCCAAAGCCCGGCATGATGCCGAGTTTGGTCTCGGGCAGGCCAATCTTGGCGCTGGTGTCGGCCAGACGGAAGTCGGTGGAGAGTATGGTCTCGCAGCCACCGCCCAGGGCGTGGCCCTTGATGGCGGACAGGGTCGGCACCGGCAGATCTTCGATGGCGCTGAAGATGTCGTTGGCTTTCTTCAGCCAGCCGAGCAGATCTTCTTGCGGCAGATCGAACAGTTCCAGGAATTCGGTAATGTCGGCACCGACGATGAAGGCGTCTTTGCCAGAGGTGAGGATCAGACCTTTTAGTTCACGTTCTTGTTGTAATGCGGCGATCGCTTCGCTCAGTGAGAGCAGGGTGGCGCGATCCAGCTTGTTGACTGAACCCGGGGCATCAAACCTCAGCTCGGCAATGCCGTTTTCGAGGTAGCTGACCGACAGGGTTTCGCCTTGGTAGATCATGAGAGTGTCTCCTTGTTCCCACGTGGTGGGGGGCTTTGCTCCTTTCTCCCCAGCAGGGGGCGAGGCTCAATATTGATCCAAAACAAGACAATTACAACACCTATTTAAAACATTCGTTTAACACTTGTGATGTAACAGCGCTTCCTGAGGAAGGGGCAGAAAAAAGGCGCCCAAGGGCGCCTCTTTATATGACCTGTAACTGATCAGCTGGCCAGCTCTGGCCGGTCGCGATACTGGCTCAGCACCTCGGGATCGGCGAGGGCGTGGGTGTTGTTGACCGGGCGGTTGTGTACCACTTCCCGCACCGCCAGCTCCACTATCTTGCCGGACTTGGTGCGGGGGATGGCATCCACCTGCAGGATGCGGGCGGGCACATGGCGGACGGTGCAATGCTGGCTGATCTGCTGGCGGATGCGATCGCGCAGGGCCTCATCCAGCTTGAGCCCGGCCTTCAGCTTGACGAACAAGACGACGCGCTCGTCCTGTTGCCACTGCTGACCGATGGCGATGCTCTCTTCCACCTCATCGAGCTGCTCCACGTAGCGGTAGATCTCGCTGGTGCCGATGCGCACGCCGCCTGGGTTGAGGGTGGCATCCGAGCGACCGTAGAACAGGATGCCGCCATGCTCGGTCAGCTCGATCCAGTCACCGTGGCACCAGACGTT
Source organism: Aeromonas lusitana (assembly GCF_002812985.1). GTDB lineage: Bacteria > Pseudomonadota > Gammaproteobacteria > Enterobacterales > Aeromonadaceae > Aeromonas > Aeromonas lusitana. The sequence goes on along the minus strand of NZ_PGCP01000028.1, from coordinate 6,147 downwards.
GTGGAAGCGCTCGAAGTAGGCGGCGTGGTACTTGTCGCCGCTCTCGTCTCCCCAGAAGTAGATGGGCTGGGCGGGGAAGGGCTTGGTACAGACCAGTTCCCCCTTCTCCCCTTGTACCGGCTGGCCCGCTTCGTTGAATACCTGCACCGCTAGGCCGAGGCCGCGACCCTGGCTCTCGCCGCGATAGACAGGGCTGATGGGGTTGCCGATGACGAAGCAGGAACAGATATCCGTGCCGCCTGCTATGGAACTCAGCAGCACGTCCTGCTTTATTCCTTGGTATACGTAGTCGAATCCTTCGGGGGAAAGCACGGAGCCAGTGCTACAGATGAGCCGTAGTGCGGGTAACTCATGGGTCTTGATCGGGGCATAGCCCTGTTTGTGCAAGGCATCCAGGTACTTGGCCGAGGTGCCGAACAGGGTGACCTGCTCGTCCCGGGCCAGATCCCAGAGCGCGTTACCGTCCGGGTAGAAGGGGGAGCCGTCGTAGAGCACCAGGGTGGCGCCGGAGGCCAGTGCACTCACCAGCCAGTTCCACATCATCCAGCCGCAGGTGGTGAAGTAGAAGACCCGCTCCCCCGGTTTGATGTCGCAGTGCAGCTGATGCTCTTTCAGATGCTGTAGCAGGGTGCCGCCGATGCCGTGGACGATGCACTTGGGTTTGCCCGTGGTGCCGGAGGAGTAGAGGATATAGAGGGGGTCGTTGAATCCCATGGCTTCGAACTGCAGGGTGGCGCCCTCCTGGCTCGCCAGGATCTGGCCCCACTCCTGACCGAGCAGCAAGGGGTTACCGAGCAGGGGGATCACCACCGTCTGCTCTATGCTGTCGAGCTGGCTCACCAGGCTGGCCACCTTGGCCTGGATGTCGATGGTCTTGCCGGCGTAACGGTAGCCATCCACGGTGAACAGCACCCTGGGTCTGGTCTGGCCGAAACGTTCCACCACGCTGGCCTCGCCAAAATCCGGGCTGGTGGAGGTCCAGACTGCCCCCAGGCTGGTCGCCGCCAGCATGGCGATCACCGTCTGCGGGATATTGGGCAGATAGGCCGCCACCACGTCGCCACGACCTATGCCCTGGCCGCGCAGCCACTGGCTCAGGCGGGCAACCTGATCGCCGAGTTCGGCCCAGCTCAGGGTCTGGCTCGCGCCCCCCTCGATGCGGGAGATGATGGCCGGGCTCTCGTCCTGGCGGCGCAGCAGGTTCTCGGCGAAATTGAGGCGACTGTCCGGGAACCAGCGGGCGCGCTGCATCTCCTGGCGGTTCTCCGCCACTATGTCGCCGAGCTCGCCCTTGACGCCGCAGTGTTGCCACACCAGCGGCCAGAAACGAGTGGTCTTCTCCACCGACCATTGGTAGAGATCGGCGTAGCTGCGCAGCTGCAGGCCGTGGAAATGGTTCACCTCGGCCATGAAGTGACAAAGGTTGGAGTGTTGAATCCTGTCCTGATCCGGCTGCCACAGACAAAGGTTTTGCATGAATCGTTCCTGACTGCTGATATCTACTGTCTAGGGGCAGTGTATTGAATTGTTCTCTATTTGTTAATGGTTGGTTTTTGTTTCATAACATAAAGCCTGTAACCTATGCGTTACCTCACGAAGCGACAGCTTGACGGCTCGAGCCCGGATCCGCTTGATGTTATGCTAAAACCACATTTTGCCCGGAGCAGGACGCCATGAGCAGTTACAGCCAACTTTTTGCCCAGCACCTCGATACCCTGCAACAACGCACCCGAGACATACTGCAACAGCAGGGGATCGGCGGTCTGGCCATTCACTCGGGTCAGACCCATCGCATCTTCCTCGACGATCAGGACTATCCCTTCAAGGTCAATCCGCAGTTCAAAGCCTGGTTGCCCGTGCTGGACAACCCCCACTGCTGGTTGCTGGTGGACGGAGTCAGCAAGCCGGTGCTGCTGTTCTATCGCCCTGTGGATTTCTGGCACAAGGTGGCGGAGCTGCCCAATGCCTTCTGGGTCGACTTCTTCGATATCCGCTTCCTGACCCGGCCTGAGCAGGTCGCCGATCATCTGCCCGCCAACAAGCAAGAGTGGGCCTACCTCGGCGGTCATCTCGAGGTGGCCGAGCTGCTGGGACTGGGTCATCCCAATCCCGAGGCCGTGCTTAACTATCTGCACTATCACCGCGCCTACAAGACTGCCTATGAGCTCGAATGCCTGCGTGAGGCCAACCGCATCGGTGTGCGTGGTCACATCGCTGCCAAGGACTCCTTCATGGCGGGGGCGAGTGAGTTCGAGATCAACCTGGCCTACATGAAGGCGGTCGGGCAGGGGGCCAATGAGGCGCCCTATGGCAACATCATCGCCATCAACCGCAACGCGGCCATCCTCCATTACACCCATCTCTCCACCCAGCGGGTGCCGGATGCAGAGCGTCACTCCTTCCTGATCGATGCCGGGGTGGATTATCACGGCTATGCCTCCGACATCACCCGCACCTGGGCCTGGCGTCGTGGCGAGTTTGCCGACCTGATCGCGGCGCTGGACGCCCAGCAGCAGGAGATCATCGACGAGATCAAGCCGGGTCGCCGCTACAGCGAGCTGCACCTGCAGATGCACCACAGGCTGGCGCGCCTGCTGCAGTCGGTGGAGCTGGTGGACATGTCGGTGGATGAGATGATCCACACAGGGGTGACCAACGTGTTCTTCCCGCACGGGCTCGGCCACTTCCTCGGTCTGCAGGTACACGACGCGGGCGGCTTCATGCAGGACGAGCGTGGCACCCATCTGGCCGCCCCCGAGCAGTTCCCCTACCTGCGCTGCACCCGGGTGATGGAGGTGGGCCAGGTGTTCACCATAGAACCCGGTCTCTACTTCATCGACAGCCTGTTGGAGCCACTGCGCAAAAATGAGCAGGGCAAGCGTATCAACTGGAACAAGGTGGAGGCGCTGCGTCCGTTCGGTGGCATCCGTATCGAAGACAACGTGGTGCTGCACGGCGACGGCGTGGAAAACCTGACGCGGCAAGCAGGACTCTGATGGCGGCAGACTACGCCATCCCTGCCGCCTCGCTGGAGCTGAGTGAAGAGATAAAGAAGAGCCGCTTCATCACCCTGTTGGCCCATACGCCGACGGTTGAGGAAGCCAAAGCCTGGATATGCGAGGTCAAACGGCAACACCCGACGGCCCGGCATCACTGCTGGGCCTTTGTCGCTGGCGCGCCGCAGGACAGTCAGGCCTATGGCTTCAGCGATGATGGCGAGCCCTCTGGCACGGCAGGCAAGCCCATGCTGGCCCAGCTGATGGGATCCGGGATTGGCGAAATTGCGGCCGTGGTGGTGCGTTACTACGGCGGCGTGCTGCTCGGCACCGGCGGCCTGGTCAAGGCCTATGGCGGTGGTGTGGGGGCGGCGCTCAAGCAACTCGAGACCCGGGTCAAGCGCCAACAGAGGCCATCCCTTATCTGCTGTGACTATACCGACATGGGGGCGGTGGAGGCCTTGATCGCCGCCCATCAGGGTCAACTGCTGACGGCGGATTATGGTCAGCAGGTCAGCCTGCAGATCGCCTGGGACACGGTAATCTGGACCCAGGTGGCCCAAGAATTGACCGATAGAACCCACGGCCGGGTATCTCTTCGTCCCTTAGATGGCTAGAATCCATCGCTCTTTTAGCCTGAAGAGGGAGCCGGAATGCAAATTCTGAGCATCATCCGTATCGTTGGCCTGCTGGTCGCGTTATTCAGTTCGACCATGCTGCTGCCCGCCATGGTCGCTTTTGGGTATCGTGACGGGGGCGGTGCCGAGTTTGTGAACTCCTTCTTCATCGCCCTGCTGCTCGGCGCCATGCTCTGGTTCCCGAACCGTCATCAGAAGAAAGACCTGAGATCCAAGGAAGGCTTCCTCATCGTCGTGCTGTTCTGGGTCGTGCTGGGCAGCGTGGGGGCCTTGCCCTTCCTGCTCGGCGAAGTGCCCGGCATGTCGGTGTCGGAGGCCTTCTTCGAGTCGTTCTCCGGCCTGACCACCACGGGGGCGACCGTGCTGACCGGGTTGGACAACCTGCCCAAGGCTTTCCTCTTCTATCGTCAGCTGCTGCAGTGGCTGGGGGGGATGGGGATCATAGTACTGGCGGTCGCCATACTGCCGCTGCTCGGTATCGGGGGCATGCAGCTCTATCGCGCCGAGATCCCGGGGCCGGTCAAGGACAACAAGGTCACCCCGCGCATCGCCGAGACAGCCAAGGCGCTCTGGTTCATCTATCTGTTGCTGACTTCGCTCTGCGCCCTGGCGTACTGGATGGCGGGCATGACCCTGTTCGATGCCATCTGCCACTCCTTCTCCACCCTGTCGGTGGGGGGCTTCTCGACCCATGATGCCAGCATCGGCTTCTTCAACAGCCCGGCTATCAACCTGATCACGGTAGTGTTCCTGCTGCTGGCCAGCGTCAACTTCGCCCTGCACTTCATGGTGTTCGCCCACAAGCCGGTGCGCCTGAGCAGCTATCTGCGCGACTCAGAGCTCAAGGTGTTCCTGGGCATTCAGGGGGTGCTGATCCTCATCTGTTTCGTCTCCCTGCTGTTCCACGGCCATTACGCCACCTGGCAGGAGGCGCTCAACCATGGCCTGTTCCAGGCGGTGTCGCTTGGCACAACCACGGGTTACAGCACGACCAGCTATGCGGACTGGCCCTCCTTCCTGCCCATGTTGCTGATGTTCTCCGCCTTCATCGGCTGTTGTGCCGGCAGTACCGGCGGCGGTATCAAGGTGATGCGCTTCATGATCTTGTTCCTGCAAGGGATGCGTGAGCTCAAGCGACTGGTGCACCCGCGCGCCATCTATACCCTGAAGCTGGGGCGTCGCGCCGTGCCCGAGCGGATCGTCGAGGCGGTGTGGGGCTACTTCGCCACCTATATCATCCTGTTTTTCGTCTTCATGCTGCTGCTGCTGATGACGGGTCTGAACGAGGTGACCGCCTTCTCTGCGGTGGCAGCGGCTTTCACCAACGTGGGGCCAGGTCTCGGGGAAGTGTCGGCCAACTTCGGCAAGATCTCGGCGACGGCGCAGTGGATACTGATTGTGGCCATGTTGTTTGGCCGATTGGAAATCTTCACACTTCTGGTACTGTTTACCCCTGCATTCTGGCGTAGCTGAGGTTTCAATGGACAAGATTTTGGTGCTTTATTCTTCCCGGGACGGGCAAACGCGTAAAATCGTGGATGTCATGCTGGAGGAAATATCAGGATGCGAAGTGGTGATGCAGGATCTGCATACCCTGCCCAAATGTAATCTCAGCAAGTATGCCAAGGTATTGATCGGCGCCTCCATTCGTTACGGCAACTTCCATCCTAGCCTGCTCAGTTTCGTCCATGCTCATCATGAACAGCTGGAAGTGGCGAATGCCGCCTTCTTCTGTGTCAACCTGACCGCGCGCAAACCGGAAAAGCAGACGCCGCAAACCAATGCCTATATGAAGAAGTTCCTGCGCCTCTCTCCCTGGAAGCCGAAGACCCTGGGTGTCTTTGCCGGGGCATTGCAGTACTCCCGCTACAACTGGTGGCAGACCCGCATCATCCAGCTGATCATGAAGATGACCGGTGGCAGCACGAATACCAGCAAGGACCTCGAGTTCACCGATTGGAACAAGGTGCGTGATTTTGCCAAGGCATTCTGGTCAAAAAGATAGCAAATCTGTGTTCCTACAGCCCCAAGCCCTGCCGATGCGGGGCTTTTTGTTGGATAAATAGGCATTCGAACCTGAAAATAGGAAAAAACAGGTTTTTCTGCATATTTCCCCTTGCCAGAAAGTTTCAGCTCCCTATAATGCGCCTCCATCGACAGGGCAAGCGGCAACGCAAACAAGCCAGTCGGTGCCTCGAAAAGCCTTTGAAAATAAGGCTTGACTCGAGAAGGCGGTTGAGTAGAATGCCACTCCCGCAGCGACGAAACGTTGCAACGCTCTTTAACAATTTGAATCAAGCAATCTGTGTGGGCACTCACAGCATCGAGCATCAAAAAACAATTTTTGATTTTCAATGTCTGGTGAAGTGACCAAGACGATTCAGGGTGACCTGAGTTGTCACAGTTTATTTCAGCAATTCATTGAGCCGCCTTTATAGGCAACCAAACTTAAATTGAAGAGTTTGATCATGGCTCAGATTGAACGCTGGCGGCAGGCCTAACACATGCAAGTC
>NZ_PGCP01000027.1 GCF_002812985.1 Aeromonas lusitana | reverse complement strand
AGACTTCGCCGGATCCTGGCAGTGGGGCATCTGGCAGTCGATGTCGACTATGGTGGCATCGGTCAGTACGGTGCTGAAGAAATGCTCTTGCTTGCCCTCGACGGAGGTGCGGTACCACTTCAGGGTCACTGTCGGCAGCATTTCGCCGGAGGCCAGGGAGTTGTACATCAGCGGTACGGCCTTGTTCAGGGCCACGGTGAACTTGAACGGCTTGTGGACACGCTGACCAGCCGGCTGACCGGATTGCGGGTCGGTCGGTACGGTGACGATGTGTTGGAACTCTTGTACCAGCATCTCGTCTTCGTGGCCTTGCACGAAGATGTTGCCGACGGAGTCGGAGGTGAAGGCGCCGGCGGTGATGTTGCCCTGGGTTTTACCTTCGATGCTGATATAACATGGAGTTGGCATGAGTATGCTCCTGATTGGTTAAACGGTAATGACACTCGACCGAAACCATTAGCAGCGACCATGCCATTCCATTTAATCGTTATCTTTCAACGATATACAAAAATCCTCTCAGCTCTGGCAGCACAAACAGCGCAACAACTTGTCTTTATCCATCAGTTAGACCATACAAACTTGCATTAGCAGTTTATTACTCTGATAAATGCGCCAGTTGTTGCGTAAAACCGACGACTCCACTGCTACTCATCCACATTGGCCACCGACGCCAGCTCCACATTCAGCCTGACGACCCCCTGCTTGAGCGCCCAGGAGATGGCCTGGCACTTGCTGTTCGCCCCCAGCTTGGTGACCACGTTGTTCAGGTGGAACGTCACGGTGCGCGGGGTGATCCCCAGGATCTGGGCGATGTCGCTGGTCTGCTTGCCCTCGGCGGCCCAACGGCACACCTCCAGCTCCCGCAGGCTCAGGGCATCGTGGGGCGACAGGCCCACCAGGCAGACCCGCGCCACCGCTTCGAAGATGTGCATGGAGAGCCAGGTGAGCGAAGGCACAGCAGCCAGCCACTCTGGCCGGGGGCGCGGGCTGTGGGTGACCAGGGAGAGCAGCCCGACGTGGCCATTGGCCCCATGCCAGGGGAAGGTGATGCCATCGCGCAGCCCCGCCTCCTGGGCCAGGGTCATGACCGCCAGACTCTGCTCATCGCACGCCCCCTCGTCCATGAGATCCGCCCACAGGATAGGCGTGCTCTGCACCATGCCACGCTGTACCACGGGATCGATGGCGAAGAAGTTCGCCTGGGTATAGGCATCCACCCAGGCCTGAGGGCAGCCATTGAAGATGATGACATCCGGCCGCTGTATGGTATTGGGGAAGATCAGGGCCATACGAAAGTGGTCAAACCCCATCTGTGCCGTCAGTTGGCGCAGCAAGGCCACTATGGTGCGCTCATCGCTGGCCCGATCGAACTGGGAGATGAGGTCTAATGCGTCAGTTGTATCCATGTCACGATCTTGCTTGATAACGGTAGCCACATTGTTCAGCCGTAACCCCAATGGACGCTGAACCAGCCATTAACAAGTTGCAACAGCCAGGCTACAAAAACAAAAAGACCCGGTGACGAGAGTCAGCTGGGCCATATAAATGAATGGGCGGAACCACTCGAAACCAAACCTACCATCCCATAAAAACGGTAATAGGCCTAATTATTAATATATTTAGTAAATAAAAACTCCAATTGACATATTTTACACAACTTAAATCAGATTAATGCAGCATATTAAACTACTACACCTTGCCGATCTGACCTCGTTTGGGCGGGGTCGCCACTCATTCTGACCAATAAAGACTCGTACAAGCCCACCTCCATCAGAAACCCTGGTCTGCTGGCACCAAGCACGAATATAGGTGGCTGATCTCAATGGCTTATATCGATAGCTGATATAGGAGAAAGCCGGATCCGGGATCTGGTCGTCCCCATGGCAAGGGCTCAGGTGGCTGAGCCCAGCCTCTCTCCGGGTTTGATAGGGTGTGTTCCTCTCAGGGACGCTCCCCCAGCGCCAGCCGGCGGTTGATGTCGGCTAGCACGGGCGCTATGTCCGCCAGGGTGTCGATCACATAGTGGGCCCCCGCCTGGCGCAGCTTGGCCTCGGCGGGGGCACGCCGCGCGGCTATTTCGTCCTGCCCCATGGCCGCAAACTCCTCCAGGGTGGCGCCAAACTCGTTACCGGAGACAGAGAGCCCCACGGTCCACATGCCGGCGTTCAGACCCTCGCTGATACCGGGCACGGCGTCGTCCACCTTGATGCAGCGATGCACGGCGCTTAACCCGAGCTCAATCACATTGGCCAGCGCCATCCAGGGACCGGGGCGCCCGCCCGCCTTGAGATCGTCGGTGGCGACCCAGTGATCCGGGCGATAGCCCAGCTCGGCCGCCGCCGGCACCAGGGCCTCCATCACGGGGCGCGGATAGCCGGAGCAGGAGCCGATGCGAAGCCCCTGGGCCCGCAGGCTCGCCAGCACAGGCAATACACTCGGGATGGGGGCGGCGAAGCGGGTCACCGCCGCTATCTGCAGCGGCATGAAGGTGTGATAGAGGTGATCCACCTCTTCGCGGCTCATGGGGTGGCCGAAGCGGGCCTGCCAACGGGCATCCACCGAGGGCAGGCGACCCAGGGTCGCGATGTGATCCCACTTGCCAAGGCCCATGGGCTGGCGCGCCTCGTCCAGGGTCACCTCGAAATCGTAAGCCCGGGCGAACGCCTCCACGAAGATGGAGGTCGGCGCGAAGGAGCCAAAGTCCACCACGGTACCGGCCCAATCGAGGATCAGCCCCTGTACGTCCGTGGCGCTGTGAATGGCTATCTGTGTCTCAGTCATGTGAGTTTTCCTGTTCTTGTGAGGCTTCGATCTCGCCAAGGGCCTGATCGAGGATGGCAATGGCCTGCGCCAGATCGGCGCGGCTGATGTTAAGGGGGGGTGAGAGCTGGATGACGTTGCCCTGGGAGACCTTGAAGCTCAGGCCCAGCGCGAGGCAACGGTAGAGCAGCTCTTCGGCGGCGGCGCTGGCCCGGGCCCGGCTCTGGTGATCTGCCACCAGATCCAGCGCCCACAAGAGGCCGATGCCGCGCACCTGACCTATCAGGGGATGGCGCTCGGCGAGCTTGGCCAGTTCGGCGGCCATGAAGCGACCATCCTCCTGCACCTTGGCCAGCAGCCCCTCTTCACGGATCACCTCTATGGTGGCCAGGGCCGCCGCGCAGCCGATGGGGCTCTTCTCATGGGTGTAGTGGCCCAGGGAGATGGCGGCCGCCTGATTGAAGCGATCCCGGGTGATGAGGGCGGCAAACGGCACAATGCCTCCCCCCAGCCCCTTGCCGAGGCAGATGATGTCGGGCTCGATGCCGAACTCCTCGAAGCTGAACCAGTGGCCGGTGCGACCGAGGGCGTTGGGGATCTCGTCGACGATGAGCAGCACCCCGTGGCGATCGCAGATCTCCCGCACCCGCTGCCAGTAGGCGCGAGATGGCACCTGCACGTCCGTGTTGCGGATGGGCTCGGCGATGAAGGCGCCTATGCCCCCTTCCTTCTCAATCACGTATTCGAGGTAGTCGGCATAGTGCAGATCCTCCCCCTCGCCGCGATACCAGGCCCCGCGATAACGGGTGGGAGGCGGGATCCGCTCCACCCCGGGGAGCAGAGGCCCCATCCCGGCGCGAAAACAGGCCTCACCGCCGACCGAGATGGCATCCAGGGAGGCGCCGTGGAAGGCATCCCAGAGCGAGACCACCTTGCTGTTGCCCGTGATGAAGCGGGCGAGCTTGAGGGCTATGCCCACCACCTCGCTCCCCCCTGGCGCAAACAGCACCCGATTAAGATCGCCGGGAGCCAGCTCCGCCAGGGTGCGGGCACAGTCGATGGCGACCCTATGGGTGTAGCGGCGCGGTGCGAACGGCAGATCCGCCAACTGCTGCTGCACCCGCGCCACCACGCTAGGGTGACCGTGGCCGAGCTGGTGCACGCTGTTGCCGTGAAAATCGAGATACAGATGGCCAGAGGCGCTGGTCAGCCGGCTCCCCTGCGCCCCTGTCAGCAGATCGAGGCAGGGGCTGGAGAGGGCCTGATGGAGGAAATAGCGGCCATCTTCGGCCAGGCCTTCGCGCACCGACTCGCCCTGCCCCGCCCACCAGCGCAGGCGCGCCTCCCCCAGATTGATGTCTCCCTCGGTGTCGGCGAGGCCGCCGCCGGGCAGGGTCGGATGGCGACTCATCGCGCCCCCTCCTGCCAGTAGCAGGCGCCCGCCATGGCGCTCAGCAGCCCGCGCACCCGGGCCGGGGTCACGTCCCCTATGTTGCCGATACGGAAGCAATCCGCCCGGGAGACCTTGCCCGGGTAAATGACGAAGCCCTGGGCCTTGAGGCGCTGATAGAAATCGACGAAGCGATAGTCGGGATGGGTGGGGGAGTAAAAAGCCGTGATGATGGGGGATTGCCAGGGCGCGGGCAGCAGGGGCTTGAAGCCGAGGGCGGCCATGCCTCCCACCAGGGTGCGCTGGTTCTCTTGATAGCGGCGGTAGCGGGCGGCTATGCCCCCCTCTTCCTCCAGCTCCCGCAGGGCCTGGGCGAAGGCCAGCACGGTATGGGTCGGTGAGGTGAAGCGCCACTTGCCCCCCTGCTGCTCCATGGTCTGCCACTGGGCGTGCAGATCGAGGGAGACGGAGCGGGCACGGCCGGCGCAGGCCACGAGAGCCGAGCGGCGGGCGATGACGAAGCCAAAGCCCGGCACCCCCTGGATGCACTTGTTGGCGGAGCTGATGAGAAATTCGATGCCAAGGCGCCCCATGTCGATGGGGATGCCGCCAAAGCTGCTCATGGCGTCGACGATGAGCCGGATGCCGCGGCGCTGGCAGAGTGCCGCCACCTCCTCCAGCGGGTTCAACATGCCGGTGGTGGTCTCGCAGTGCACCATGGCCAGGTGGGTGATCCCGGGGTGCTGGCCGAGCAGAGCCTCGATGGCCGCCGCCTCCGGGCGCGCCGTCTCGCCGCAGTCGAGTTCGAGGTGGCGCAGGCCGAGGCAGAACGCCATCTCCACCATGCGGGCCCCGTAGGTGCCGTTGTTGATGATGAGCAGGCAATCATCTGGCCCGAGCGCCGACCCCAGCACGCTCTCCACCACGTAGCTGCCACTGCCTTGCAGCAGCACGGCGCTGTAGTCGGCAACATATTCCGGGCTCATGGCCAGGCGCACCAGCTCGTGGCGGATGGGCTCCACCACCCCCAGGTTGTAGTCCGCATCCCAGGTGCAGCTGTCCTGCAACATGGCGGCGCGCACCGTGGGGGTGGTCGAGAGGGGGCCCGGGGTCAACAGCAGGTAGTCGACGGCAGCGGGGGCGGCAGGGATGTGGGTCATGGCTTGCTCCATTTGGTATATACCAGATAGAGCCTATTGTGGTGATCTCCCCCTCCCGGGTCAAAGGGGTGCCCCTTCGTGCAACAAAAAATTCATTTTCGGCGCCATCATCGCGATAATCTAGGGATCCTGAGCCAGAGACCATAACTGGTCTCTACCAAGCACCTTTTCGTCCACAAGGATCACCATGAGCAAACCCCAATACCTGCAGATCAAGGATGCCCTCGCCACCCAGATCCAGGCGGGCGGACTACAGGCCAACGACAAGCTCCCCTCGGAGCGGCTGCTGGGAGAGCTCTACGGCACTACCCGGGTCACCATCCGCGAGGCCCTGGTGCAGCTGGAGGCAAGCGGTCTCATCTACCGGGAGGACAGGCGCGGCTGGTTCGTCACCCCGCCCCGTTTTCGCCTGAACCCGAGGCGCACCTCCAACTTCCACCAGATAGTGCGCGAGCAGGGAGGGGAGCCTCACACCGAGCTGCTGGAGAAGAGCCGCCAGGCGGTGCCTCCCGCCTTGATGGCAAGGCTGCAGCTCAAGCCGTTCGACAGCCTGTTCCTGCTCAAGCGGCTGCGTTACGCCAACGGGCGCGCCCTCTGCTACTGCGAGAACCACTGCCTGCCCGAGCGGGTGCCCGGCCTGCTTGAGCTGGATCTCAACGGCAGCCTGACCGAGATCTACGAGGCCCACTACGGCCTGCAGTACGCCCGCATGCAGGTGCGCTTCTTCCCCACCGCCCTGCCGGACGAGGTGGCCAAGGCGCTGGGAGCGACCGCCGGGCTGCCCGCCCTGCGCCTGGAGCGACTCAACTTCGATCAGCACGGCCGGGTGCTCGACTTCGATCTGGAATACTGGCGCCACGACAGCCTGGAGATAGAGGTGGATACCGAGGAGTAGCCTCATCAAAACGTCACGGGGCCGTCACCCGAACGTCACAATCCTCCCCTAGCCTCTCTCTCGACCAATCTGGTTTATACCAATTTCGATGGAGACAGAGGATGAAACAGGGAACCCCCTTGCTGGCGAGCGCACTGCTGGCCGCCATGACAGCCCCGGTGATGGCCGCGACCGACCTCACCGTCTATACCGCCTTCGAGCCGGAGCAGCTCACCGAGCTGAAAATCGCCTTCGAGCGCCAGCACCCGGACATCCAGATCAAGTGGGTGCGGGACTCCACCGGCGTGGTCACCGCCCGGCTGCTGGCCGAGAAGGCCCAGCCCAAGGCGGACGTGGTGTGGGGGCTGGCGGCCACCAGCCTGATGCAGCTCGATCAGCAGCAGATGCTGGCAGGCTACGCGCCCAAGGGGCTGGACAAGCTCGACAGCCGCTTCCGTGACCCCAAGGCAGAGCCGCACTGGATCGGGCTGGATGCCTTCTTCAGCGCCATCTGTTTCAACAAGGTCGAGGCCGAGAAGCAGGGGATCCCGGCGCCCACCAGCTGGAGCGACCTCACCAAGCCCATCTACAAGGGCAAGGTGATCATGCCAAACCCTAGCTCGTCCGGTACCGGCTTCCTGAGCGTGGCGGGCTGGCTGCAGAGCATGGGCGAGCAGCAAGGCTGGCAGTTCATGACAGGCCTGCACCAGAACATAGACCGCTACACCCACTCGGGCTCGGCCCCGTGCAAGCTGGCAGCCAGCGGCGAGACAGTGGTCGGCATCTCCTTTGACTTCCCCGCCACCAGCCTCAAGGGCAAGGGCGCCCCCATAGACGTTATCTTCCCGAGCGAAGGCTCAGGCTGGGACATGGAAGCCGCCGCCATCCTCAAGGGCACCCCCAAGCTCGCAGCGGCCAAGCAGTTGCTGGACTTCGCCGCCACCGAGCAGGCCAACAGCCTGTACAACAAGTCCTTCGCCGTGGTCGCCATTCCCCAGATCGCCAAGGCCAGGGACGGATACCCCGCCGACATCAAGGGCCAGATGATCGAGAACGACTTCGCCTGGGCAGCCCGCGAGCGCAACCAGATCCTGAGCCAGTGGACCGCCAGCTTCGACGGCAAGTCGGAAGCCAAGCAGTAAGCACTGTTCGGGTGATCTGTAGTCAACAAGGCCGACCCTAGTCGGCCTTTTGTCGTTGCTGGCAGGAGCCAGACTCATCATCTATGCCTGCCAAGGCGCTCGCCTTGGCCCCTCTGCCCTGACCCCGCAGCCATGACCCCTGACCATCACGCTCCCGTCATCTTTCTGTCATGGCACGGTCACACTTCAACCGCAAACTGGTATATACCAAATCAGCAGTGAGTCAGACCATGACCCGGCCCTATCTGGACATCCAGCACCTCAACAAGCACTTCGGGAGCTTTCAGGCCCTGAAAGAGATCTCCCTCGCCGTCGAGCAGGGGGAGTTCGTCTGCTTCCTCGGCCCCTCGGGCTGCGGCAAGACCACCTTGCTGCGGGCCATCGCCGGCCTGGATCTGCCGGACGGCGGCGAGATCTGGCAAGGGGGGCGCAACATCTCCCGGCTGCCACCCCAGCAGCGGGACTTTGGCATCGTCTTCCAGTCCTATGCCCTGTTTCCCAACCTGACGGTGGCCCAGAACATCGCCTTTGGCCTCGAGAATCAGGGGCAGGACAAGGAGAGCATCCAGCAGAAGGTGCAGCACTGGCTCGCTCTGGTCGGCCTCGAGGCCCAGTCCCACAAGTACCCGAGCCAGATTTCCGGCGGCCAGCAGCAGCGGGTGGCGCTGGCCAGGGCTCTGGCTCTCTCTCCCGGCCTGCTGCTGCTCGACGAGCCCCTGAGCGCCCTCGACGCCCTGGTGCGCACTCACCTGAGCAGCGAGATCCGCGCCCTGCAGCAGCGCCTCGGCATCACCACCATCATGGTGACTCACGATCAGGAGGAAGCCCTGACCATGGCGGATCGCATCGTCGTGATGGAGGGGGGGCGCATAGTGCAGGTGGGCACGCCACAGGAGATCTACCACAGGCCGGCGAGCCGCTTCGTGGCAAGCTTCGTCGGCACCATGAACTTCCTCGACGCCCTGGTGCTGAGCCCGCAGCAGGTGCGCCTGAACGAGCAGCCCCTGGCGCTGGCCAACCGGGCCGCGGCCGGCAGCAAGCTGCAGATAGCCATTCGCCCCGAGGCCATCAGCCTCACCCCCCCGGCCCAGAGCGGCTTGCAGGCCGAGGTGACGCAGGTGGAGTTTCTCGGCGCCACCCAGCGGCTCATCTGCAGCGCCCAGACCTACCTCGGCCCGCAGCAGGTGCTGGTGCAAGGCCCCAACGATGAACAGACCCAGTGGCGCACCGGCATGGCCTGCTCCCTGCACTGGCCTGCAAATGCCGTGCAATGTTTCGACGGGGAGGCCCTATGACGCTGCAACCCAAGACCCTAGGGGTAACCCGAATGGAGAACGGGTGGCGCCAGCACCTCGCGGGCTGGAGCCGGGACAGCCTGATTCAGCTCGTGCTGCTGTTGCTCGGCATAGCACTGCTGGCCGGCGGCCTGCTGCTGCCCCTGCTCGCCATGCTGCAAAAGAGCCTGCAGGACCTGGACGGCAACTGGGTGGGGATTGCGAACTTTCGGGACTACTTCCTCTCCCCCAACCTGACCCGCACCATAGGCAACACCCTCTGGCTCGGCCTGCTCATCACGACCCTGGTGGTCACTGTCGCCTTCGGTTACGCCTATGCCCTCACCCGCACCTGCATGCCTGGCAAGGGGCTGTTTCGACTCATCGGCCTCATTCCCCTGCTGATGCCTTCCTTGCTGCCCGCCATCAGCCTGGTCTACTGGTTCGGCAACCAAGGGGTTGCCAAAGGATTGCTGGGGGGAGAGAGCATCTATGGCCCCATCGGCATAGTGATGGGGCTCGGCTTCTGGTGCTTCCCCCACGCCCTGATGATCCTCATCACGGCGCTGGGTCACAGCGACGCCCGCCTGTACGAAGCCGCCAGGGTGCTCGGCAGCTCGCCCCTTCGCACCTTCCTCACCGTGACCCTGCCCACCGCCCGCTACGGCCTCCTGAGCGCCGCCATCGCGGTGTTCACCCTGACCATCTGCGACTTCGGGGTGGCCAAGGTGATCGGCGGCCAGTACAGCGTGCTGGCCACCGACATCTACCGCCAGGTGATCGGCATGCAGAACTTCTCCCTGGGGGCGGTCGCCAGCGTCACCCTGCTGCTGCCCGCCCTGCTGAGCTTCGCCCTCGAGCACAGGGTGCGCAGCAAGATGCAGGAGCAGAGCAGCAGCAAATCCGTACCCTACCGCCCCACCCCGCACAAGGTGCGGGATCTGCTGGCGCTGCTCTGGTGCGGACTCTGGGCCCTGCTGTTCCTGGCCCTGGTCGGCATGGCGGTCTACGGCTCCCTGGTGCAGTTCTGGCCCTACAACCTCAGCCTGACCCTGGAGCACTATGCCTTCGACAGCAACAGCGTCTACGGCTGGCAGCCTTTCACCAACACCCTCAAGCTCGGCGCCCTCACCGCCATCGCCGGCACTGGCCTCATCATGGTGCTGGCCTGGGCCCAGGAGAAGGGTCGCCACTTCGCCCCCCTGCGCCAGCTGATGCACCTGCTCGCCATGCTTTCCCTGGCGGTGCCGGGCATGGTGCTGGGGCTGGGTTACATCTTCTTCTTCAACCGGCCGGACAGCCTGCTCGGCACTCTCTATGGCACTCTGCCGCTGATGGTGCTCTCCTGCATCATCCACTACTACACGGTGGGGCACATGACGGCGCTCACCAGCCTCAAACAGTTGCCCAAAGAGCTGGAGCTGGTCGCCATCTCTCTGCGCATTCCGCTGCTCAAGGCGTTCTGGCGCGTCACCCTGCCCGCCAGCCTGCCCGCCCTGCTGGAAGTCTTCATCTACCTGTTCGTCAACGCCATGACCACCACCTCGGCGGTGATCTTCCTCTACTCCAGCGACAGCGTGCTCGCCTCCATCGCCGTGCTCAACATGGAGGACTCCGGCGACACAGCGGCCGCCGCCGCCATGGCCACCCTGATCCTGCTGGCGGCCGCCAGCGTCAAGCTGCTGCAACTTGGCCTCAGCCGCACCCTGCTGACCCGCACCCAGCGCTGGCGCCAACCCTGACTCTCAACGGAGAACACATGCCTCACCCTCAACTCCCCTTCTGGCTGGCCGAGGCGCTGGCCGCCGAGCAACCCGCAGACCCCACTCCCTTGCAGGGTCACCATGACGCCGATGTCTGCATCGTCGGCGGCGGCTTCACCGGGCTCTGGTGCGCCATTCATCTCAAGCAGGCTGACCCCGAATTACGGGTATTGGTGCTGGAGAAGGGGTTGTGCGGCGGCGGCGCCTCGGGTCGCAACGGCGGCTGCCTGCTCACCTGGTCCGCCAAGTACCCCAGCCTGTGCAAGCAATTCGGCGAGGCGCAGGCCGCCTGGCTGGTGCGCACCTCGGAGCAGGCGGTGCACGAGATAGCCCGTTTCTGCGAGGCTCATGGCATAGCGGCAGAGCTGCGAGTAGAGGGCACCTGCTACACAGCCACCAGCGAGGCCCAGCGCGGCGCCATGGCGCCCATCATGGCCAGGCTGGATGAGGCAGGGCTGAACCAGTGGCAAGCCATAGCGGCGCAGGATCTGGCGGGCCAGTGCGGCTCGGCGGCGCATCTGGAAGGAGTCTTCAGCCCCCACGCGGGCTCGGTGCAGCCGGCCCTGCTGGTGCGCGGCCTGCTGCGGGTCGCCCGGGAGCTCGGGGTGGAGGTCTATGAGCAAACCCCCATGTTGCGATTGGAGGCGGGGCAAGCCGCCCGGATCCAGACTCCGCTGGGAATAGTGAGCGCCGACAAGGTGGTGCTGGCCATGAACGGCGCCATGGTGGAGCAGTTTCGCGAGTTTCGCCGCGCCATAGTGCTGGTCTCCTCCGACATGGTGATAACGACGCCCGCCCCCGACGCCTTGGCCGCCCAACAGATGGATCACGGCCGCAGCACGGTCGATGGCCGCACCTTCGTCTACTACGCGCGCTCGACCCCGGCCGGGCGCCTGATGCTCGGCAAGGGGGGCAACACCTTCGCCTTCGCCAACCGCCACCTGGCCCAGTTCGATGAGCCCAGCCGCTACCTGGCCCCCCTCACCCTGGCCCTGCACCGCTTCTTCCCGGCCCTCAAAGACGTACCCATCGCCGCCAGCTGGTGCGGCGCCTCGGACCGCTCCGTGGACGGCCTGCCCTTCTTCGGCCACTGGCGCCGGCAGCCGAACATCGCCTACGGCCTGGGTTATTCCGGCAACGGGGTCGCCCAGAGCTGGATCGGCGGCCGCATCCTGGCGGCCATGGTGAGAGACGATAAGCGGCTAGAGGATGAGCCCTGGCGCCGGTGCGCCCTGGTGGGGGGCTCGCGCGGCTATTTCCCACCCGAGCCCATACGCTGGCTCGGGGCCATGCTGGTGCGCAGCGCCATTCGCAGGAAAGAGAGGGCAGAAGATGCAGGGCGGCCAGTACGCTGGTACGACAAGCGGCTGGCGAGTCTGGCCGACGCCGCCGGCAAGGCGGATAAATAGGGAGAAGATCAGCCTGCGCCGCCGACACATCGGCAGGGAGGCCCAGCATTATTCATATGATGGATGGATTTCTATTGGTCATTCATCTAGCGAATAATGAAACGGATAATGCCTCACCAAGAGGAAGCGCCTCTCCTGACAGGGGAAAAGAGGGCGTCGTCGGGCCTGAGGTCGGCACGAGGTCGTGCACCATGATGAGTCGTCACCAGGGCCTGTCGATGCGAGTGACGTCTTGCCCGAGCGGGAAAGAGCGAAGAGACAGTGGCAGCACCCATCTGAAAAGCGGGCGCCGCCACGGGTTTGCGATCGGCTAGCGAGCCATTGGCCTATGTACTAGCCGTGCTATTTGTCGTTGTCGCCGTAATAGTGCTTGAGCAGAGCGTCGGCCTCGGCCGGGGCGATCTGCATCTGGGGCCAGCGAGTCGCCTTGTCCCTGATATCCGTCAGATTCTCCCGCTCCGGTTTGAGCGCACTGCCGAGCTGGCGGTTCAGGGCATCGTAGCGGCCGATGACCTCTTGTCGGTTGAAGACCACCGGGGTCAAGTCCAGCCGATAGCCCTGAAACAACCACTGCAACCCCTGATAGACCGCCAGGTGGTAGACGCTGTGGTGATCCTCCTCCTCATAGTAGCGATGGGTGACGTGCAGGTTCTGGCCGGGCCCCGCCGTCACGCTCTGGGCGAACTGGCGCAGGTGATCCCGATGAAACTCGGAGCGGCCGAAGCCCGGCGTATAGGGATTGTTGGCCACAGCGATAAACAGGGAGGAGGCGTGCTTGAGGGGCTGGGTCAGGGCCCGCTCGATGCGCTGGTAGTTGTGGGGATAGTCAAACCAGAGGCTGGCATCCACCGAGAGATAACCCTGAAACTCGCCTTCGTCTTTTGCCACCGTGTCCAGGGTCAGCAGGCCCCCGAGGGAGTGGCCCACCAGCAGGGCCGGCGAGGTGGTGCGATAGCGGCCCTCGATGAGGGGGCGCAGCTCCTTGGTCAGGTACTGCATGAAGGCAGGGCCGCCCCCCGTCTTGGCATAGCCGGCCCCCGCCGGCGCCCCGTTGGGCAGCGCCATGGTGTGGCTCGGGGTGTAGTCCCGCATCCGGTCTGTGTTGTGCACCGCCACTATGATGAGGGACGGGATCGCCGGATTGAGCCCGGCCCGCAGCGCCTGGGTAATGCCGGCCACCTCCAGCAGGAACTTCTCCCCGTCCAGGAGATAGAGCACGGGGAAGCGCTGGCTCGGCTTTTGGGCATAGTCATCCGGCAGATAGACGCTGTATTGCCGGGTTTCGTTGAGCAGGGCCGAGTGATGGCTGAAGCCCTCGGCGTAGTGGAGCAGGTCTGCCTGGGCAGAAGAGAGACTGAGCATGGTGATTAGTATCGCGATGAGTCTGTGCATAAGGTGAGTCGCAGCCTGGCGGCAGGATGAGCCGCTGGCGCCTTGTATGGATGGCACGGGAAACAGCAACAGGGCCGGCGGGCCCTGTTGCTGTCGATCGTTACAGCTTGTAGGTGAAACCTGCCATCAGGTTGGCCGGTTCGCCATACATGTTGAAGGTACTGGTCGAGCCGACCCGGTAGAAGTACTCGCGATCGAAGATGTTGTAGACGTTCAGGGTCGCCTGCATCTTGTCGTTGATGTCGTAGCGCACCGCCGCATCAAACAGGGCATAGCCCCCCTGATGGGTCTCGACCCCCTTCTGATTGAAGGAGTAGTCGCTGACCGCCGTCATCCCCGCCCCCAGGTGCAACCCCTGCACCCAGTCCGCCAGGTGGTAGTCGGTCCACAGCGAGAGGGAGTGGCGCGGGATGGCATCGAATTTCGGGTTGTGATCGCCGGATTTCTCCTCGATGTCGGTGAAGGTATAACCCGTCATCACCATCCAGTTCTGGCTGAGGTAACCGGTCGCCTCCAGCTCCACCCCTTGCGTGTCCACCTTGCCGGTCGCCCAGTAGGTGTTGGTGATGGCGATGCCCTGATCGTCATAGGCCTGGGCGGCGATATTGCTGTCCTTCATCAGGTAGGCTGTCGCCCGGGTATTGAGCTGACCGTCCAGCAGGGCGGACTTGATGCCGGTCTCCCACTGGCTGCCTTCCCGCGGCTTGAGCATGTTGCCGCTCTCATCCTGGCTGGTCTGGGGCTTGAACACCTGGGAATAGCTGGCATAGAGCGCATGCTCGTCGGTCAGGTCATAGACGGCCCCGGCATAGGGGGTGAACTTGCCGTTGAACTCACCGGACTCGCTACTCTGGGCGCCCGAACTCAGGGTGGTGCTGACGGTGTCCAGATCGTACCAGGAGACGCGAGCCCCGGTGATCACCGCAAGGGGCTCCAGCAGGCGCCAGGTGACCTTGCCATAGAGGCCGAGCTCGGACTGCTCCTCGTGGTCATTCTTGGTGTAGCTGTAGGTCGGCTTGGCCACCGTGGTCGGGTCGAAGTTGAAGACGTTGATCTTGCCGATGTTGCGGTTGGTGTAGGTCTGGATGTCGGACTCGTAGCGCTTGTAGTCGGAGCCCAGCACGAACTCGCTCTTGTGACCCAGCAGACCAAACATCTGACTGTAGCTGGCATCAAACGCCATGTTTTTCTGCTGGTTAGCCTGACCATTGAACATCAGGCCGGTATTGCCCGCCGCGTCCACCGGGCCGTTGGTGAAGGTCTGCTCCAGCTGCATATCGTGATCCATGTAGCGGGCCGAGAACTGCGCGACCCCACCGTTGGCGAAGGCATGCTGGAGGGAGGCGCCCACGTCCGTGGTGTCGGCGTCGAAGAAGTCTTCATCCGATCCCAGATAGGTGCTGCGGCCGATGTCGAGCATGGTGCCGTCTTTATAGGCCGGCAGGCCGTTGGTGGGCAATATGTCCTTGGTCTGGTGCAGGGCATAGACCGACAGCAGGGTGCGATCCGAGAGATCGAACTCCAGGGTGCCGTAATAGGTGCCGTTGTCGTTGTTGTTGTAGTCGACCTGGTTCTTGATGTCGGCGTTGGCCACCACGGCGCGGCCACGCAGGGACCCCTCCTCGTTCAGCGCCCCGCCCAGATCCGCTTCCAGGTAGTGCCTGTCCCAGCTGCCGTAGCGGGCGGTGACCGAGCCTTTGAAGGCATCGGTCGGGCGCTTGAGCACCATGTTGATGACACCACCCAGCTCGCTGGTGCTGTTGAACAGGCCGGAGGGGCCGCGCATGATCTCCACCCGATCGACGGCAGCGAGAGACGGCAAGGTGCCGTACTTGCTCTGCAAGGGAGACGGCAGGCCGTTGAGGTTCACCTCGTCGTACTCGTAGCCGCGGGAGAAGATGGAGGAGCGACCGCTGTCGTTGACCATGGTGCGCAGGCCTGGGGTGTATTTCGCCAGGTCGTCCACCGCGACGAAGTTGCGCTCCTCTATGTAGTCGTTGGTCAGCACGGTGATCGACTGGGGAATGTCCTTGAGGGCCGCCGGGGTCTTGGTCCCGACCGTGGCCGCGTCGACGCTGTAGCCACCGGTCTCCTCCGACGGCGCCATCCCGTAGAGCGGGTTGCCGTAGACGACGACGGTTTCATCCGGCGTTATGTTCGCTGTTTCTGCCCAGACCGGGGAAACAACGGTAACCGCCAGAGCGGCAGAGACGGCCAAAGCCAGTGGGCTTGGCGCTTTATCCTTAAAGACGACCATAGTGAGAGTGACCCCCGAACATAGATGATAATGATTTTCATTTGATTTTGAGGGGGCTAATATAGCATCCAAGTTTCCGCAGTAGTTTTGCGGTTTGGTCATTTAACTCTTCGATATGGTCAAAGTGACATGAGTGGCGCAGTGGTAAGAGATACGGCAGTTCGCAAACGCGGCCTGTTTATCGGCAGGGTGGAAAACCTGATGATCCAGGACGGCATCCTGTTTCATAACAAGGATATAGTCCACAAGGCGGACTTCTCGACCCAGCGCGAGCTACCGCCTCAGCTCATCATCGCCATCCCGCTCGAGAGCAAGGCGCTGATGACCTATGGTGCCACTCACCGCCTGCGGGGTTGTCGCTTCCACAAGTCCGATCCCATCATAGCCACCGCCATCCTCTACACCGAGCCCGACCTGGTGCAGGGGGCCGCCAAGGCAAATATTCGCAGCCGCAGCATCGTCCTCTCCCTCAGCCTGCCCTGGCTCGAGCGGCAGATGGCCGGCAAGCATCGCGGTTCATTCGAGCGGATCTTCAGCCATCATCTGAGCCGCTTCGACTGGACCCTGCCCCCGCACCTTGGTCAGATAGCGGAGGCCCTGAACCTCACCAGCAGCCAGAATGGCCCCGAGATGCTGATGCGGGAGGCGTTCGCCCTCACCGTCTGGGAGAGTCTGATGGTCAACATCCAGCAGATCGCCTTCGTTTCCAGCCAGCGCCACAACGAACAACCGACCCGCCTGAAGATGTTGCTGATGGATGAGAAGGTGGACGAGATGGCCCTGGCCGACATCGCAGATACGCTCGGCATGAGTGTCTCCACCCTGCAGCGGGCGGCCAAGAAGGAGCTCGGCATGAGCCTGCAGCGCTATTTGCGTGAGCGAAAGTTGCAGGAGGTAAAGGTCAGGCTGGAGGAGCGCACCATGTCACTGCAAGAGGCCGCCGAGCACGCGGGTTACCATCATGCGGCAAACTTCATCACGGCGTTTCGAAAGCTGTTTGGCTTCTCGCCAAAGCAGATCGTCAGACAGGGGCAGGAGAAGCCGGACTAGGCAATGCGGGAGCGCTGATTGTGTCTTGCCGGACAACATGAGCCCCCAGGGCTGACGGCATAAACGGCAGATATGAAAAAGCCCATCTCAATCAATGAGATGGGCTCTGTAATGAATGGCGGAGGAGGTGGGATTTGAACCCACGGATGGTCGCCCATCGCCGGTTTTCAAGACCGGTGCATTCAGCCGCTCTGCCACCCCTCCGCAGCAGTGCGCCGAATACTACCCATCGAGATCGGGCTTGTAAATCCCCACTCCGTCCGTTTGCCGATTTATTGGCCGAAATGACGCACAAATCCCGCAAACTGGGCAGAAGCCGCGCTTTTTCAACCGGATAACTTGACTTGAAAACAGACTCACCCACTATAGGGGCCACTACCATATCCCCAGCAAGATGGACTTATGAGAATCAAACATGCCCTGTGCGCCGCCCTGACCGGTGCGACCCTGCTTGCCGCCCCGCTGCAGGCCAGTGAGCTGACCAAGAGCGATGTCGAGCAGATCGTGCGCGACTATCTGGTCAAGAATCCGGAGATATTGGTCGAGATGTCCAATGCCCTGCGCGCCAAGCAGGAGAGCCAGCAGTCCGCCAACGACAAGTCGCTGATCGAAGCCCATGCCAAGCAGCTGTACGCCAATCAGGATCCCGAGAGCGGCAATCCCAAGGGCAGCCTGACCGTGGTGGAATTCTTCGACTACAACTGCGGCTACTGCAAGCGCGCCCATCCCCTGGTCAAGCAACTGCTCGGCGAGGACAAGGACATTCGCTACATCTACAAACAGTTCCCGATCCTGAGCGAGACCTCCTACTACGCCGCTCGCGCCGCCCTGGCGGTGCAACTCGGCCAGCCTGACAAGTACCAGGCCTTCCACGACAAGCTGTATGCCCACCAGGGCCCGCTCTCCGACGAGGCCCAGGTGAAAGACGTCGCCAAGGCCGCCGGCGTGGACTGGAGCAAGGTCGAGGCCAAGATCAAGGATGGCAGCATCGACAAGAACCTGGGTACCAACCGCGCCCTGGCAGAAGCCATGAGCATCTCCGGCACCCCGGCCTTCATCATCGGTGACCAGATCCTGCGCGGTGCCCCCCGCGATCTGGCCAGCCTGCAGGCCATAGTGAAAGACGTGCGCGCGGGCAAGAGCATCCAATAAGCCAGCCCGCCGCCCATAAAAAACGCCCCGCTATATCGGGGCGTTTTGCTATGTGGGCCTGAATTCTCTTAGCCGAATTCAGGCTTCTACCCTCTGGTCTGATCAACCTTGGCGAAACGCTGCCGGCAAACTATCGGGCGTTTTACTATCTGTGATCTGGCAGCTTAGGCCTGGTAACCGTTCGGGTTCTGGCTTTGCCAGCGCCAGGTGTCCACCATCATCTGCTCCAGCCCCCGCTCTGCCTGCCAGCCCAGCTCGTCGCGGGCCAGGGTCGGTTCGGCCCAGCATTCGGCGATGTCACCGGGGCGGCGGGGCTTGATTTGATACGGGATGGGGCGACCGCTCGCCACTTCAAACGCCTTGACCATCTCCAGCACGGAATAACCCTGGCCGGTGCCCAGGTTGTAGGTGAAGACCCCGGTATCGGTGGCGATGCGCTTGAGCGCCTTCAAATGGCCGATGGCGAGATCCACCACGTGGATATAGTCGCGCACCCCTGTGCCGTCCGGCGTCGGGTAGTCATCCCCAAACACCCCCAGCTCCTTGAGTTTGCCCACCCCGACCTGACTGATGTAAGGCAGCAAGTTGTTGGGGGTGCCGTTGGGATCCTCGCCGATGAGGCCGCTCTGGTGCGCGCCCACCGGGTTGAAGTAGCGCAGCAGGACAATGGCCCAGCGTGGGTCGGATTTGGAGAGGTCACGCAGTATCTCTTCCACCATCAGCTTGGAGCGGCCATAGGGGTTGGTGGCACCGGTAGGGAAGTCTTCCCGCAGGGGCACAGAGGCGGGATCGCCATAGACGGTGGCGGACGAGCTGAACACCAGCCGGAACACGCCAGCCTTGGCCATCTCCTCGCACAGCACCAGGGTGCCGGTCACGTTGTTCTGGTAGTAGGTGAGCGGGATCTGGCTGGACTCCCCCACCGCCTTGAGGCCGGCGAAATGGATCACGGATTCAATCTGGTGCTGGGCGAAGAGGTGCTGCAAACAGGCTCTGTCCAGAATGTCCCCCTCGACGAAAGTGACCGCCTGACCGGTGATCCGCTCGACCCGCTTGAGGGACTCCGGCGAGGCGTTGGAGAGGTTGTCCAGCACCACCACTTGCTGACCGGCGCCCAGCAGTTCAACCAGGGTATGGGAGCCGATATAACCGGCGCCCCCCGTGACCAATATTGTCATGTCTAATCCCGTGTTCTGATGAAACTGGGGCTGAGTGTACCCGCCGGGCCGGTGCGAGAAAAGCACAACTCTCTGATGAGACCATCAATAGTCCAGGCTTATATCCCCCTTGGCGGTACAGGAGCAGGCCAGCGCGACGCCGCTCTCGAGATCCTGAGCACTCAAGGTCATCACGCTCTGACGCTCTATCTCGCCCGTGGTGGTGCAACGGCAGGCGCCGCACACCCCGGCGCGGCAGGCGGCCATCATGGTCTCCCCCGCCCCCTCCAGCGCAGCCAGCAGGGTCTGTCCCGGCAAGATCTTCACCTTCTTGCCGCTCTTTTTCAGGGTCAGCCAGAAGTGGTCGCTGCCGGCCGCAGCCGGCACAGCAGCAGGCAAGCCGAAAGACTCCTGATGCAGCTGCTCGGCGGGCAACCCCAGCTCAGCCAGCATGGCGCTCACCGCCGTCATATAGGGAGCAGGCCCGCACAGGTAGACATGGCGAGTGAGCAAGTCTGGTGCCAATTCCCTCAGCATGTCCGGTGTGAGCCGGCCAACCCAGGGATGAGCTGCCGGCGCCTGTTCCAGCACCAGGGCGCTGCGCACGCCGGGGTGCGCCTCGGCCAGGGCAGCCAGCTCGGCGGCGAAGATCACGTCCTCCGGCGAGCGGGCGCTGTGGATGAAGCGGATATCCGCATCGGGCCCCTTGGCGAGCTCGTCCCGCAACATGGCCCACATGGGAGTGATGCCAGAGCCGGCGCTCAGCAGCAGCGGTCGCTCGCACGGCAGCGCACTCAGGTTGAAGTCGCCGAAGGGGCCATCGACCCGGATCTCGTCCCCCACCTGCAGGCTCTGGTGCAGGTGATGGGAGACCAGGCCCACGTCCTTGATGGTCACCTGCCAGAACCCATCCTGCGGGCTGGAGGAGAGGGTATAGGCGCGGCACTGGGGCTGACCGTCGATGGTCGTGTGCAAGGTTATGCACTGGCCCGCCAGCACGGAGGGAAGGCTGCCCGTCAGCGGTGCGAACTGCCAGCTCGCCACATCGTGAGTGTCCGCCCGGCGACCGGTGCAGCGCAGGGTGAGAGAGGTGGAGGTCATCGCAAGGCTCCTCTTGTCTGAAAGCGACGTCTTGAAAAAAAGGCGAGCCAATCGGCTCGCCAAAGGCTTACAACATGCGAAATACGTCTGGGGCAAAGAGCCCGGATCAGGCCGCCAGGATCTCGGCCAGATCGGCCTCGGCCGTGGTGGTTCCCTTGAGACCAAATTGCTCCTCCAGCACCTTGAGCAGGGCCGGGGTCAGGAAGGCGGGTGCGGTCGGGCCGGTACGGATGTCCTTCACGCCGAGCGCCAACAGGGTGAGCAGGATGACGATGGCCTTTTGCTCGAACCAGGAGAGCACCAGGGTCAGGGGCAGATCGTTGACGCCGCACTCGAACGCCTCGGACAGCGCCAGCGCGAGCTGGATAGCGGAGTAGGCATCGTTGCACTGGCCCACGTCCAGCAGACGGGGGATGCCACCGATGTCGCCAAAATCGAGCTTGTTGAACTTGTACTTGCCGCAGCCCAGGGTCAGCAGCAGGCTGTCTTGCGGGATGGCCTTGGCAAACTCTGTGTAGTAGGCGCGCTCGGCACGATCGCCATCACAACCCCCTACCAGGAAGAAGTGACCTATCTCGCCAGCCTTGACCTTGTCGATCACGGCAGGAGCGGCCTGCATCAGGGCGTTGCGGGCGAAGCCGATGGTGATGAAGTGCTCGAGCTCAACGTGCTTGAAGCCATCGAGTGCCTGGGCCTTGGCCACCACGGCAGAGAAATCTTCCCCTTCCAGGTGGGTGACACCCGGCCAGCCGACGATGGAGCGGGTGAAGATGCGATCGCTATAGTTGCCTACGTTGGGATCTATGATGCAGTTGGAGGTCATCACCACGGCACCGGGGAAGTTCGCAAACTCCTTCTGCTGGTTCTGCCAGGCGGAGCCGTAGTTGCCCACCAGGTGCGGGTACTGTTTGAAGAAGGGATAGGCCAGGGCCGGCAGCATCTCGCCATGGGTGTAGACATGGATACCGGTGCCGGCGGTCTGCTCCAGGATGAGCTTGAGATCCACCATGTCGTGACCGGAGACCAGGATGCACTTGCCCGGCACAGGGGTAACGCGCACCTGGGTCGGCTCGGGGTGGCCGAAGGCGGTAGTCTCACCGAGATCCAGCATCTCCATGATCTTGAAGTTCAGCATGCCAATTTCCATGGCGCACTTGAACAGGGGATCCAGATCGCTAGGATCCGTGCCCAGCCAGCTCATGATGCGGTGGAATTCGGCAGCCACCTCGGCATCTTGCTGGCTCAGTACCCGGGCGTGCTCCATGTAGGCGGCGGCGCCCTTGAGGCCGTAGAGGCAGAGCAGGCGCAGGCCCATGATGTCTTCGTTGACTTCACTCTTGCCGCGATTGACCGCGGTCTGGGGTGCATGGGCCAGCTGTTCCAGCAGCTCGGCGCCCGGCTCGAAATGAGCGGCGGCGGGCAGCTCATCGGCCTTGACCGCCAGGGGGACCAGCTTGGCCGCCAGTTGCTGGCGATAGCTCAGCGCCTGGTTGACGTAAGCGACGATGCGGGCTGAGTCGAAGTTGACGTTGGTCAGGGTGGCGAAGAAGGCCTTGGGCACGAAGGCATCGATCTCGTCATCGACGATGTTGTGCTCACGGGCCGCCAACGCCCAGGCGCTGAGGCCTTGCAGCGTATAAATCAGCACATCCTGCAGATCCGAGGTTTCGGCTGTCTTGCCGCACATACCTTGCGCGTAAGCGCAGCCATTGCCTGCCGGGGTACGAATTGTCTGTTCACATTGCACACAAAACATCATGCCTCTCCTAATTGGACATTTCAGTTGCTTGTTTTGTGGCGATTCTATGCCTGTCCATGAAAACTTAATAGGCATTCAATTTACCAATTCAATTTTCATTGATGCAGATCAAAAACAAAAAAGCCGCCCAAACAGGGCGGCAACAGGGTGCATAAAAGGAGAGACTACTCAGGATTCGGGTGGCGGGGAAGCAGGCCGGATAGACGCACTACTTCCCCCTTTTCAAACTATCAGGCCAGATAAGCGCGCAGCATCCAGACCAGTTTTTCCTGCTGCTGAACATAGTCAGACAGGATGGAGGCTGTACCCTCGTCACCGGCCTCAGCGGCCTGACCCAGGATGCGGCGCTGGGCCACCAGCAACTCGCGGAAGCTATCCAGCAGGGACTCGACGCAGGCACGGCCATCGTGCAGCCCCTTCTGCTCGGGGATGGCGGAGACCTTCAGATAGTCGCTGAAGCTGTGCATGGGCACGCCGTCCAGGGTGAGGATGCGCTCGGCCAGGGCATCGACTTTGAGCAGCAGATCGTTGTAGATCTCCTCGAACTTCAGGTGCAGTTCGAAGAACTGGTTGCCGCGGATATTCCAGTGGAAACCACGGACGTTCATGTAGAGGATCTGGTAGCTGGCCAGCAACTTGTTCAGCTCGGCGGCCAGGGCTTGTGATTGAACGGTATCAAGACCGATTGGGCTCTTCATCATTCACCTCCAGGTGGACATCAAATTTGGGAACAGGGCTAGGATATCCTCGCACAGACTCAAAGGACAATTGATTGTGCCTTGCTCATTGATAGCGAATGGCTATCGTCAGCGGGAAAAGCACATGAATTCATCGCTCAAGCCGCTCGATATAGAGGATCACCTCCCCCAGATGAATGCCGAACTTGCTGATCTCGGCACGATTGATCAGGCGATCTTCATCCAGCAGATACATCCAGTCATCGAAACTGACCCGCACTAGCTCCCCGTCCGGCAGGGCCAGATCGAGTTGATAGCGCCAGTTGAAGGCAAAGCCTGCCGTCTTGCCCACCGCCTCCCCCACCACATCCGAGGCGGTGCCGCGCCAGTGCCCGTCCGACCCCTTGTTCAAAAACCAGGTGCGGGTCTGCCGGCGGCCGTCGTCGAAATAAAACTGCTCGAACAGCTCCCCCTTGCCACCCTGCCAGCGTCCCTGCATCTCGACCCGAAAGCGACTGGTCACTGCGCCGCTACGGTCGGTCACCAGGCCGTGAGCCATGAGCTTGCCATTGAAGAAACGGGCGAGATCCCAGTTCGGGCCCTGCCCTCTATAGTCATCGATGCTGGCGCCACAAGCTGCCAGCAGCAGCAGTGGCCACAGCAGCAGAATGCGCCATGTGCGGTAGAGAGGCATGAGGGACTCCGGTATCAGGGTTGGCCGCGCAGGCGGCGGGTGAGGGCGGGATCGCGGCTGTTGTCCGCCAGCCAGATGGCCAGAAACGCGGCCGGGAACTGAGGATCAGGCACAGTGCCCAGCGGCTTGTCTCGCCACCAGAAATGGCCCTGCCCTGTGGCATCCACGTAGAAACCGAGCCGATCACCGGGCTGCACATCCGGCCACAAACTGGCTAGTTGTCTGAGCCAGCGTTGACGCTGCTCAGGGCTGCCAACCTGCAGCCGTTGCCACTCCTGCCCGGTGGCGCTGAGCAGGTCCTCACGGGAGATGGATCTGGCATAGATGATGGTCAGGGCCTGCGGATAGTGCTGCGGGCGGTAGTGGCCCGTCTGGCTATAAAGGGTCGCGTCATAGAGTTTGAACCAGAGCCAGTGCATCTCCCCCTGGCCGACGGTGCGCAGCCGCTGCCAAGGCAGAGCTTGTGCGCTGGCGGCGAGTGGCCAACACAACGGCCAGAGCAGCAGCCCGAGCAACAGACTAGTTCCAGCCCATGTGCCAGCGTGCGGGATCTTCCAGTTCATGGCAGTTCATCTCCTGTTCCTGCAGGGTGTTGATGTCCTGCATCACTACCCCGATCAGCTGTCCCTGCCCGTCTCGCAGGCAAGAAACCACCAGATAGAAATGCTCGCTCGGCGTGTGCTGATCCTCTCTGGTCCACTTCGAAAACAGCAGAGTATCGGTCGAAAAGGTGCTCATCTTGGTTCACCCTCCAGCTTGACCATTACCCACAGCAGTAGGGGTAACCACCACATCCAGATCAACGCCAATGTGAAGGCGCTGATCCCGATGCCCCAAGACAAGTGTACCGATCCCATGGCGGCTCCCGCCACATAGGAACCGGCTCCCCCCACCATGCCGAGCAGCCCCTGCTGCCAGCGGGGCAAGGCCAGCAACCAGCGCAGCCCCTGACCCAGGGTCATCGCAAATCCGAGCCACAGCAGCCCCAGCCAGAGGGGAAAGCCATGGGAAAACTGAAACAAGCCGAGCCGCCACAGCAGGCCATCGAGCAGACAACCGGCCAGCGCCAGCGGCCAGAGTCGCAGATCCCCGCGGGCGTCCGGCGAGCAGAGCAGATGCAGCCCCAGCAACAACAGCAATGGCGCCGCTTGCTGCCATGTCACCGCCAGCCACCAGTAGAGGTTGAACCCCAGCAGCTGGGCCCAGGGCCACATGGTCAGTGACCGCTGACTGGCAGATCCCCCTGCCAGCCATCCGGGCCAGGTTTCGCGGCCTCCAGCTGCACCAGGCTGATGGCTCGCTCCCAGAATCCCCCCTCGCAATAGGCGAAATAGAAGTGCCAAAGCCGGATGAAGTCCTGGCTGTAACCCAGCCTCGGCAGCTCGGGGGCCAGCGCCAGGAAACGCTCGCACCAGTGAGCCAAAGTGCGGGCGTAGTGATGGCCGTGATCATGCAGCCTCACCAGCTGCATGTCGGTCTCCCGGGCCAGCAAGCCCGCCAGCTGGGAGACACTCGGCAGACAGCCACCGGGGAAGATGTAACGCTGGATGAAGTCGACGCTGCGCACATACTGGGCGTGGCGCTGGTCGGCTATGGTGATGGCCTGGATAAGCAAACGGCCGCCGGGTTTGAGCAGGCGAGACAACTGTCTGAAATAGTCCGGTAAAAAAGCATGACCCACTGCCTCTATCATCTCGATGGAGACCAACTTGTCGTAGCGCCCCTCCAGCTTGCGATAATCCTCCAGCAGCAAGGTGATGCGTTCCTCGAGCCCCGCCGCCGCAATCCAGTCGCGGGCATGGTCGTGCTGGGCCTGGGAGATGGTGGTGGTGGTC
>NZ_PGCP01000026.1 GCF_002812985.1 Aeromonas lusitana | reverse complement strand
CCGCCACCTTCGCACACTGTTTTTCCCATCTGCATTTTAAATGAGGATTGGCGCATTGCTCTCGTTTTAACATGTCAGAATCATGGTGCGAAGAGAGGGACTCGAACCCTCACATCCGTGGGACACTAACACCTGAAGCTAGCGCGTCTACCAATTCCGCCACCTTCGCACATTGTCATCAATCTTGTTTTACATGCCATCGATGAAGCATGTTGCAGTATGGTGCGAAGAGAGGGACTCGAACCCTCACATCCGTGGGACACTAACACCTGAAGCTAGCGCGTCTACCAATTCCGCCACCTTCGCATCACTGCGGTCGGGGATTTTATAGAGTTTTGGGGGGGCGTCAACAGCCAAAGGGGACTTTTTTCGCTGTTGACGAGTAAAGCGGCGTTAAGGGCACAAAACTTCAGCAATCGGCCTCAGATCGAGGCCAGCGCATCCCGGTACATCTGCTCATACTGGCCGACCGAGTCTGCCCAGTTGAAACGGGTCTGCATGGCGGTGCGCTGCACCCTGGCAAAACGCTCCGGTTCTTGCAGGTAATGGAGCAGACTGCGACGCATGGCATCGAGCAGGGTGCTGGCGGTGGGATCGTTGAAGCAAAAACCGGTGGCCCGCGCAGGGTCAGCATCCCAGTCCACTACGGTATCTTTCAGACCGCCGACGGCCCGTACCAGCGGCAGGGTGCCATAGGCCAGGCTGTACATCTGGTTGAGACCGCAGGGTTCAAACAGAGAGGGCATCAGGAAGAAGTCGGCGCCGGCCTCCACCAGGTGGGCCAGCCGATCGTCATAGGCGTTGATGAAGGTGAACTTGTCGGCGTGTTGCTGGGCGATGGCCTGCAACTGGGCGGCGAGGGAAGGATCGCCCGAGCCGACGATCACCACCTGGACCTGATGCTGCAGGAACTTGTCCAGCGCCGGGATCAGCAGATGCACCCCTTTCTGCTCTGTCAGGCGACATACCATGCCATAGATTGGCAAATCTACAGCAGGAAGACCTGCCTCCCGCTGCAGGGTCTGCTTGCAGACGCGCTTGCCAGCCAGCTGGTCGACGTCATAGGTGGCGGGCAGCAGGGCGTCGGTTGCGGGATCCCAGTCCTGATAGTCGCAGCCGTTGAGGATGCCGCACAGATCGCTTGCCCGCTGCTGGAACACGCTGGCCATGCCGTGGGCGCCCAGGTGAGTGAGCAGTTCGCTGGCATAGTTGGGGCTGACCGCGTTGATCTTGTCGGCATAGAGCACCCCGCACTTGAGCAGGTTGACGTGGCCGTAGTCGTAGTTGATGCGCTGCTCGTAGTCCGCAATCTCCGGCACGGCCCAGAACTGGGCGCGATCGAACACTCCTTGAAAGGCGGCATTGTGGATGCTGATCACCGACCGGGTGCGCTGGAAGAAGGGGTTGCGGGCGTGACGGCTCTTGAGCAGCAGCGGCAACAGGCCCGTGTGCCAGTCGTTGCAATGGGCTATGTCGGGGGCAAAGTTGAGCTGTTCGCAGGCGTGCAGGGCCGCCGCCGCCAGGAAGGCAAACCGCTCGCCGTTGTCGGGATAGGCCTGGTTGTTCTCCGCATAGAGCTGGGGGCGTTCGAAATACTGCGGGCAATCGAGCAGATAGACGCAGACGCCGTCCAGATCCAGCTGATAGATGCGATAGCTGATATCGGCTCTGTCCGGCGGGGTCGGCAACCAGCGCGAGGCGATGAGTGTCGCCTCGTCCCGGCGCTTGAGGGTCTGGTAGAAGGGCAGGATGATGCGAACGTCGTGGCCCTGGCGGGCGAGGTTCAGAGGTAGGGCCCTGGCCACATCTGCCAGGCCCCCGGTCTTCACCAGCCCCTCGACCTCAGAGGCAACAAACAGGATTTTTAACGGGCTAATAACCAACTCTTGCTCCCTTAGGTACCACGACGATACCGCCTTCGGACACGGTAAACCTCTCTCTGTCATGGTCCAGATTCTCACCGATCACGGTGCCGGGTGCAATTTCAACGTTTTTATCTATGATGGCGCGCCGAATTGAGCAGCCTTCCCCTATCTTCACGTCCCCCAGCAGCACGGATTCACTGATGTGGCTGCAGGGCCCGATATTGCAGCTAAAGCCCAGGATGGAGCGCTGGATCTGGCTGCCCTGAATGAAACACCCACCGGAGATCAATGAGTTGGCGATCTTGACCTTGCAATCATCGGTATCGATGAAGGTGGCGGGGGGCAGGGGCGGGTAGTGAGTGTGCAGCGGCCACTTGCGGTTGTAGAGGGAGAAGGGGGCATCGTCGGCCACCAGGTCCATGTGCGCCTGCCAATAGGAGTCGAGCGTCCCCACGTCGCGCCAGTAGACGTTGGGTTTCTCACCCGGGATCACGTTGCTGCTGTAGTCGTAGACATATACGGGGGTGCGCGGGTAGAGGCTGGGGATGATGTCCTTGCCAAAGTCGTGGCTGGAGTTCTCCTCGGCGGCATCCCGTTTCAGCTCGCGGTATAGCGTCTCGGTCTCGAAGATGTAGTTGCCCATGGAGACCAGGGCCTGGGTGGGATCCCCCGGGATGTGCTTGGGGTGCTTGGGCTTTTCTTCAAAGCCAATCATCCGCCCTTCGTGATCCACCTCGATCACCCCGAAGGCGCTCGCCTCCTCGATGGGCATGCGCAGGGCGGCGACCGTCATGGCGGCGGCCTTCTGCTTGTGGAAGGTCACCATCTGGCTCACGTCCATCTTGTAGATGTGGTCCGAGCCGAAGATGCAGACGTGCTCGGGATCCGAGGTCTCGATGAAGCGCAGGTTCTGGTAGATGGCGTCAGCGGTGCCGTCATACCAGCGCTTGCCCATCCGCATCTGGGCCGGGATGGGATCGATGAAGCGGTCCGTGATGCCGACTATGTTCCAGCCCTTCTTCATGTGCAGATAGAGGGACTGGGACTTGAACTGGGTGAGCACATAGATGCGCAGAAAATCGGCGTTGACGAAGTTGTTGAGGACGAAGTCGATCAGACGGTAACTGCCGCCGAAGGGCACGGAAGGCTTGCTGCGGGTGGTGGTCAGCGGCTGGAGGCGAGTACCTTCCCCCCCGGCCAGGATCATGGTCAAAATGCCTGCCATTATATTTCTCTCCCTGCTTGAAAAGGCTTTCAGACTGTTGCGAAAAAACACCCCAAAAGGGGTGGAAATCGTTTTTTTCTACCTTAACAGATCCCGTCTGGCACTCTCTACTTGTTTTATTACAACCGTTACACTTATTTACACTTTGCTCAGATAGACCCTGAATTTGGTGTCGCTGCCGATCACCTCGGTCCGTTTGAAGTGAGTATCCAGTATAGGCTGATATCGCAGGAAGGCGTTTGCGACTATGGTCAGAGAGCCATTGGCGGCCAGGAATCCGGGGGCCTTTTCCAGGAAGGTTTCGGTGGCGGCATAGAAGGTTTTGAGGCCGGCATGGAAGGGCGGGTTCGAGACAATATGTTGGAATTTTTCAGCCACATCGGAGTAGACGTCGGAGGCATAGACCTTGCCCTGCACCCCGTTGATGGCCAGGGTACGGCGGCTGGACTCCAGTGCCAGGGCATTGATGTCCACCATGTGGACGGCCAGGGCCGGATTGCGCTTGGCCAGGACAGAGCCGATGACGCCGGCGCCGCAGCCAAAGTCGAGCAGCTTGCCGGTCATGGGGGGCAGGCTGGCCAGCAGCATCTGGCTGCCGAGATCCAGTCCGTCGGCACTGAATACCCCGGGCAGCGCCATCACGGTCAGCGCAGTGTCGCCGGCCAGACACTCGTAGCGGCTGAACCAGGCCTCCAGCTCGAACGGCGCGACCGGCTTGCCGAGCTCGCCGTGATAGAGGGAGCTGCGGCGCGCCGAGTCCCGTTTGATCGGTTTCTCACCATACGGCGCCAGCAGCTTGTCGGCCCCATTGATCCCGCCCCGGTTTTCACCCGCCAGCAGCAGGTCGGCACCCGCCTCCAGCAGGGGGGCCATCATGGCCAGCAGGTATTGCGCCTCGGCCTTGGCCTTGGGCATCAGCAGCAGCAGGGCATCGAAGCGGGGGGCGCCGCCGAGCTGGTGATCGAATAGAATGTTGTCACCAAGGGCTTCTTGCTGGCTGAGGTAGTAGCAATAATCTGTGGTGAACACCGTCAGGGAGTCGGTCAGCTCGGCCAGTTGGCGCGGGTAGTCATCCTCCAGGGCGCCGCAGACGAGCAGGCGCTTGCCGACGAAGAGGGCTTGGTTACGTTCCAGCATCTGGCTGACGGCACTGACAGGACGACTCATTGGGTTTCTCCACGCAATTTTGGGCGGCCATTATACATGGCTGCTTTCGCCTTGACATTTATGCCGCCTTCCCGAAATATGCCAGACACCTTATTTAGCCAGAGATGATGCCATGCGGCTTCGCGTATCGAAACGAAAGCATAAACACAGCCTGAACCTCGGGCCTGCTGACGTGCGCGCGTAACCTCTCATCCCTGAGACGATTCAAGCCCCGGTAGCGACCCTCGTACCGGGGCTTTTTATTGACCAAACCACTCATTCAGGAGAAGGAAATCCCATGTTTCAAGGTTCGATAGTTGCCCTGATCACCCCGTTCAAGCAGGGCCAGCTGGATGAGGCCGCGCTGGCTCGTCTGGTGGAGTGGCACATAGAGCAAGGCACCCACGGCATAGTGCCGGTGGGGACCACGGGGGAGAGCCCGACCCTGACCCACGACGAGCACTGCCGGGTGGTGGAGCTGGTGGTCAAGCAGGTGGCCGGTCGCGTGCCGGTCATCGCCGGTGCCGGCTCCAACAACCCGGTCGAGGCCATCGAATACACCCGTCACGCCGAGCAGGCCGGGGCGGATGCCACCCTGCACGTGGCCGGTTACTACAACCGCCCCAATCAGGAAGGGCTGTTCCATCACTTCAAGGCGGTGCATGACGCCACCACCAAGCCCATCATCGTCTACAACATCCCGCCGCGCGCCATCGTCGACGTGCAACCGGCGACCCTGGCCCGCCTGGCCGAGTTGCCGCGCATCGCCGGGGTGAAGGATGCTACCGGCGATCTGGCCCGTCCCTGGACCGAGCGTCAGCTGATCAAGAAGCCCTTTGCCTGGCTCTCCGGCGAAGATGCCACCGCGGTGGCCTACAACATCGGCGGTGGCCAGGGCTGCATCTCGGTGACCGCCAACGTGGCCCCCAAGCTGGTGGCCGAGGTGCAGAACCTGACCCTGGCGGGTGACTGGCAGGCCGCCCGCGAGCTGCAGGACAAGCTGATCCCTCTGCACCAGGCCATGTTCGCCGAGCCGAGCCCGGCCGGAGCCAAATACGCCGTCTCCCTGCTGGGCTTTTGCAGCGAGGAGTGCCGGCTGCCGGTGATGCCCCTGTCGGAGGCGACCCGTGAGCGGATCCGTTCCGCCATGCAGGCACTGAATCTGCTGTAAAACTGGGCTCTGGATCGCGCTTTTGAGTGCTAGCTCAGTAAATGGTCAGGCTTGCCGATATACTCGCTTGGATACATTTCAAGGATGAACTGGCATGCAAGAATGGGATCCGGAGCACTTCACCAGTTTTGAACAGCTGTGTGAGGTGACGCTGGCCGCGGTCAGAGAGAAGACCGAGGCCGAACAGATCTATCTGTGGCTGCGGGCGCCGACGCCCCAGCTCTACTGCTATCGCCCCGAGCTGGGTCTGCTCTGCCTGCATGCCGATGCCCTGACCAGCCTGGCGCTCCCCATCTCCTTCATCGAACGCTCCCTCGCGCTCTGCCAGCTGCTGGTGGAACCCGTCACGGCAGCCGAAGCGCTCTGGGAGAGCGTCGAGCCCGAGGCGCCCCGTCTGCGCGCCAGTTTCCCGCTCAAACGTCATCAGGGGCTGGAGGCCGCTGTCTACCTGGAGACGAGGCGCCGCCTGGATCGCCTGCCAAGGCGTCACCAGCAGAGTATTCAGCTGCTTATGCATTACCTGGCAGCAGAACTGGATGGTAGAAGGCTGGCCAGCCAGGTGGATCTGGAGCGGGATCAGCGGCTCCATACCCAGGCTGACCTCGTCCGCAGCCAGGCCTTGCAGGACGCCTTCCTCAGCATGTTGCAGGCACTGCACCTGGTCGGGGTTCAGCTGTCGCGCTGTGACAGCGAAGAGCAGTTGCTGCACGACGCCGTGGCCCTTGCCCGCCAGGAGCTGCAGTTCGATCGCATCGCCATCTTCCTGATCGACGCGGATCTCAAGACCATGCAGGGCACCTGGGGCACCAACGAGGCGGGCGAACTGGTCGATGAGCGTCACTTCGTCAGCGCTATCCCGGAACACCCCACAGTGCAGGAGGCGCTGCGGCGCAAGGACTACGTGCTGGTGCTGGAGGATGCGCCCCTCTATTACGAACAGCAGGAGGTGGGGCGTGGCTGGAATGCCATGGTGTCCCTGTGGGACGGAACCACCCCCATCGGCTGGATCGCCGCCGACAACCTGCTCTGGCGCCGCCCCCTCAAGGCCTACCAGAGCGAGATCTTCAAACAGTACGCCGCCGTGCTCTCCCAGTTGCTGATCCGCCAGCGTACCCAGGCCACCCTGGAGCGTTTCAACCGTGAGCTGGAGCAAAGGGTGCAGGAGCGGACCCGCCAGCTGGCCGATACCAACCGGGCGCTGGAGGAGGCCAACCGGCGCCTCTCCCTGCTGTCGCTGGAAGATCCCCTGACCGGGATCGCCAACCGTCGCCAGTGGGACATCACCATGGAGCGGGAGTGGGAGCGGGCCCGCCGTCATCAGGGAATACTGGCGGTGCTGATGATCGACGTGGATGAGTTCAAGTCCTACAACGATCACTTCGGCCACGGCAAGGGGGACCAATGCCTGCAGCGGGTGGCGGCCCTGCTGCAGGAGACGGAGCGGCGCAGGACCAATCTGGTGGCCCGTTACGGCGGGGAGGAGTTTGTGATCCTGTTGTGCGCCCCGCAGCCGGGGGAGGCGGAGCGGCTGGCGGAGCAGATCCACCAGGGGCTGGAGCGGCTGCAGATAGCCCACCCGGCGTCACGGGTCACCGAGATGCTCACGGTCAGCATCGGTTTCAGCTACCTCATCCCCTCGTCCGACAAGGGGTGGCAGACCCTGACCGAGCAGGCGGATCAGGCGCTCTATCATGCCAAGTCACGGGGGCGCGCCTGCACCCTGGCCTACCGCGCACAGGCCGAGCCCCTCATCACCCCTCAGTGAGCTGCCCTGAATCATCCTCGAATCCCCTCATCCAGCGGTCTTTCGCGCCATAAATGAGGTGGCAAGCGTTTCTCGCCATCTGGCACATGGCGATACGCCTTGGCTCTGGCTAGAATGGGGGCCCATTTTCACAAGACAGATCCTGCACCATGACCCTATCCGGATTTCAAGGCCTGGTCTTCGACCTCGACGGCACTCTGGTTGACTCCATGCCGCTGCATCTGGCCGCCTGGGAACATACCGCCCGCGAGTTTGGTTTCCAGTTCGATGCCGACTGGTTCTATGAACTGGGTGGCATGCCGAGCCGCAAGATAGCCCTGCTGGTGGCAGAGGTGCAGCAGATTGCACTGGATCCTCTGGTGGTGACCCGCTGCAAGACGGAGCACTATGTGGCCAACCTGCACAAGGCCACCCCGTTCCCGGCCATGCTGGAACTGGTCGAGCGCTACCACGGCAAGATCCCCATGGGGATAGGCACAGGGTCACCGCGCATCAATGCCGAAGCCGTGCTGCGCAATACCGGGCTGGATCGCTACTTCCCCGTGGTGGTCACCGCCGACGACGTGGATCTGCACAAACCCCATCCGGATACCTTCTTGCTGGTGGCGCGCCGACTGAGCATAGAGGCGGGTAACTGTCTGGTGTTCGAGGACACGGGCATAGGTGCCCAGGCCGGTCAGGCGGCGGGCATGCAGGTGTGCATGGTCAAGGAAGGGAAACCGGTCGGATTGAGCTACTGAACGGACGAGACGCGTTATATAGGGTCTTGGAGAAGACCCACTCTCATACGGGACAGGCGATAAACATGAGAGTGGGTATGCGCATCTGTCAGTGCTTGACGCAGCGACACGCTTCAGGCTAGGCGAGAGCGAGCATCAGTGCTCGCCGCTACCGCCCTGATTGTCATCGTAGCGACCCGGAGCACCGTGGGGACGCGGCGCCATGGAGACGCGCGGCTTGCGGGCCCGCTGGATGCTGACGGCCGGACGGCCGGAGTGCATGGCGATGGTAGAGATCTTGGCCTTGTAGACCAGCTGCTGATTGCCATGGGCATCGGTCAGCAAGACGCTGTACTGGTCGAAACCGCTGATGGTCCCCTCCAGCTTGATGCCGCTCACTAGGAAGATGGCGACCTGACTGCGGTTCTTGCGCAACCAGTTGAGGGCAGAATCTTGCCCGTTCCCAAGGGAGAAGGCTTGCTCAATCGTTGAGTAGCTTGGGGATTCAGTTGTCATAAATTATTGTCCCGCGGAAAAAAAGTGGCGTTTGATTGTGCTAAATGGTCACAGGCTTGTCAAAGTCATTCTCTATCCCATTGTTGAAGCTCGGATAAACAGGGCTGGTTGTTAGGAGCGGCGACTGCAATAATTGCTCCTCTGGCCGTGCGCGGCCTCATGCTGGGGTCTTATCTTGCATCCGGTTTTACACCAACATCCAACCTATACCCATGACGCGACCGCCTGTGAAGAGTGCGACCTGCTGGTGCCGGCCACCACGCTGGCGGTGGGGGAGACGAGCAGCTGTCCCCGCTGCGGTCACACCCTGAGCCGCCATCTGCCGCAGCAGGAGCGCAGGCCGCTGGCCTATGGCTTCGCCGCCCTCATCATGTTTGCGCTCTCCAACGTCTTCACCTTCATGTCGTTCTCCTCCCACGGGGTGGGGCAGGAGATGACCTTCCTGCAGTGCATCACCACGCTAGTGGAGCAGGGCTACCTGTTCCTCGGGGCCGTGCTGAGCCTGACCCTGATCGGCCTGCCGCTGGTCTATGTGGGCTCCATCATGCTGGTGCTCTGGCGTATCGACAAGGAGATGCACAGCCGGGCGCTGCGCTCCCTAGGCCGCCTGCTGTGCCGGATCCGCCCCTGGCTGATGGTGGATGTGTTCCTCATCGGGGTGCTCATCTCCCTGGTCAAGCTGATGGGCATGGCGGACATCAAGATGGGGCTCTCGTTCTGGGCCTTCGTCGGTTATACCGTGTTGCTCATCAAGATGATGTCCTCCCTGGATCGGATGTGGCTGTGGCAGCGGTTGTTTGGCCCCACCGAATCGCGGGAGCTGGATCCCGAGGCCGGCGCCATGGCGTCCGAGCTGGTGGGTTGCCATATCTGCGGTGCCCTGAGCGAGGCGGGCACCGATCGCTGCCCGCGCTGTGGCGATCACCTGCATGCGCGCAAACCGGGGGGCCTGAATCGCACCTGGGCACTGCTCATCACCTCTGTGATCCTCTATATCCCCGCCAACCTCTATCCCATCATGGACACGGTATTCCTGGGGGATGACAGCCCCTCGACCATACTGGGCGGGGTAGTGCTGCTGTGGGCTTTGGGCTCTTACCCCATCGCCGCCGTCATCTTCTTCGCCAGCGTGGTGATCCCCCTGGTGAAGATACTGGCGCTGCTGTGGCTCTGCTACGTGGTGCAGCGCGGCCAGGGCGCCTCGCCGCTGCGCAAGCTCAAGCTCTATCGCATGACCGAATTTGTGGGGCGCTGGTCGATGATCGACGTCTTCGTGGTGGCCATTTTGGCGGGTCTCATCCGACTCGATAATCTGATGACCATCTACCCTGGCCCTGCGGCCGTCGCCTTTGCGGGGGTCGTATTGATCACCATGGTGGCTGCCATGAGTTTCGATTCCCGACTGATCTGGGATTTACAACAAGGAGAGCGCGAACGTGAGTGAGCGTAAGACAAGGTGGAAACCCGGCTCGGATTTTCTGAGCTCGGCCGCCGCTATCTGGATGGTGCCCATGCTGGCGCTGTTCATCGGAGCCTGGATGCTGTTCCAGCACTGGTATTCACAAGGCCCCAGCTTCACTCTGACCGTGGCCACCGCCGAGGGCATAGTGGCGGGCAAGACGGTGATCCGCTCCCGCGAGGTGGAGGTGGGTCGCATCGAGGCGGTGGAGCTCAGCGATGACTACAGCCATGCGGTGCTGAAGGCTCGCCTGAACAATGCCGCCGCCGGCATGCTCAAGAAGGACAGCCAGTTCTGGGTGGTCAAACCCAGGATCGGCCGGGAAGGGGTCTCAG
Source organism: Aeromonas lusitana (assembly GCF_002812985.1). Lineage (GTDB taxonomy): Bacteria > Pseudomonadota > Gammaproteobacteria > Enterobacterales > Aeromonadaceae > Aeromonas > Aeromonas lusitana. The sequence continues at coordinate 43,510 of NZ_PGCP01000026.1, read as the reverse complement.
GCCTCGGCACCCTGCTCTCCGGCGCCTATATCGAGCTCTCCCCGGGCAAGAAGGGCAAGGCGCGCAACACCTATGCCATGCTGGACCGGCCGCCCCTGGCGTCGCTCGATGCCAAGGGGCTGCGGCTCTCTCTCTCCAGCCGGGATGCCAATGCCCTGGGGGTGGGGTCGCCCATCAACTATCAGGGCTTCACCATAGGTCAGGTCGAAGAGGCCAAGTTCCTGCCCGAGAAGAGCGAGATGCAGTATCAGCTCTTCATCAATGCCCCTTACGACATCCTGGTGAGTGGCAACTCCCGCTTCTGGCTGACCCCGGGCTTCGAGGTCTCCATGAGCAGCGAGGGGATGAAGGTCAAGATGGATTCCCTGGAGAGCCTGGTCAACGGTGGCATCACCATGGGGCTGCCGCCTGGCTGGTTGCCGGGTGAGCCGGTCAAGCAGAACGACGAGTTCGTGCTGTTCAAGGATGAGGCGAGCGTGCTGGCTGGTAGTCTGGATCAGTTCATCGACTACGTCTTCTTGTTCGAGAACGACGTGGGTGGCCTGCACCCGGGCGCGGCCGTGCAATATCGCGGTATTCGGGTCGGTACCGTCATCTCGGCCCCCTATCTCATTGACGACAAGGGCGTTCAGCTGTTCAAGAGCCGCCAGATCCCTGTGCTGGCCCGCATCGAGGTGCAGCGCCTCTCCCACCGCTACGCCAATGCGGAGAAGGAGCAGTGGCGCGCCCTGTTCAACAAGCAGTTCAAGGAAGGGCTGAGGGCCAGCCTCAAGACCTCCAGTCTGCTGACCGGCGGCAAGGTGGTGGATCTGAACTTCTACCCGGACGTGCCTGCCTACCAGCCGCTCAAGGTCGCCGGCTATCAGGTGTTCCCGACCGCCCAGGCCGGACTGGATCAGATAGAGCGCAAGGTGAACCTCATCCTCGACAAGTTCGTCGACATGGACATGGCCACCACGCTTACTCAGGTCAACAGCACCCTGGCGACCCTGGACAAGACGCTCAAGCACGTCAGCGCCGTGAGCTCCAATCTGGAGCAGTTCACCGGCCAGCAATCGACCCAGCAGTTGCCGGAGTCTCTCAATCAAAGCCTCAAGCAGTTGCAGGAGACCTTGCAGACCTATGATGCCGGTTCCCAGACCAATCAGGAGCTGCGTCAGTCGGTGCAATCTCTCAACCAGTTGATGGGAGAGCTGCAGCCTTTGGTCCATTCATTGAATGAGCAGCCGAGTTCGCTGATCTTCGATCGCTCCCGTCCCCTGGACCCTGAGCCCAAGCGAGGAAAATGATGATGTCCCTGACTTTGCCAACCCTTAATCGAGGGGCCAAGTTCGTTGATCTTCGATCGCATCCATTCACCCAGGATCTCGAGCCCAAGCGAGGAAAATGATGAAAAAACGGATGATGACGCTGGCCTTGCTTGGCCTGCTAGCGGGTTGCAGTTCCGCACCCACCAGCCTGCACTACTACTCCCTCGATGCCGACAGCCAGCCGGCACCGACCATGGCGACCCAGCCGCAACACCAGCTGGTGCTGAGACCCATCGCCCTGTCGGGACAGCTGGACAGGGTCAGCCTGGTCTATCAGCTGGAGGGCAATGAGCTGCACTTTGCCGAGTACCACCGCTGGGCGGGCTCCCTGGATGCTCAGCTCAATCAACTGACCCTGGATGGGCTCTCCAGCCGCTTGCCGGGCTGGGTGGTGCGTCAGGACGGGGCCCGCAAGGGGCCCGTGTTGACCATCTCGGTGGAACGCTTCCAGGGCCGCCACGATGGTCGCGCCCTGCTGAGCGGTCGCTGGCGCTTGCTGACAGAAGAAGGTGTTGTGCTGCGGGACGTGCCCTTCCAGCAGGTGCGGGTACTGCCAGCCGATGGCTATGGCACCCTGGTGGACGAGCTGGGACAGGGCTGGCAACAGCTGCTGGATCAGATTGCGGCGGACATCCGCACGCGCGCCTGAATGAGGCAATAAAAAACGGGAGGCCAAGGCCTCCCGTTTTGTTATCTGCGAACTATGGGCTGAGGTTACTGTTGTACCTCGGAGACCCCTTGTACCTTGACCTCTACACGGCGATCCGGGGCCAGGCAGACGATTAGCTCACGCTTGGACTTGCTGGTGCAGCTCTCGCCCGTCACCGGGTTGTTCTTGCCATGCCCTTCCACGTTCACCTTGCCAGCAGGCAGGCCCTTGCCAATCAGATAGTTGGCAACAGTCTGTGCGCGCTGCTCGGAGAGCTTCTGGTTGTAGGCATCGGAGCCGATACGGTCGGTGTAGCCGATGACGGTGGCGGAGCCATCCTTGGGCCTGGCTTCTTCGATCTGGCTATACAGGGTATCCAGCGCCTGACCGGCAGCCGGTTTGAGGGTGGCCTTGTTGAAGTCAAACAGCACGTCCGAGCTCAGGGTGAACTGCTTGTCCACCACCACGGGCTCTGGCGCAGGTGCAGGAGCCGCGACCGGCAGGGCCGGTGCGACCTGGCCGAAGCGATAGACGGCGGCCAGGGAGAGCAGGCCGTTATCCATGCGCAGGCCGGTATCCTCTCGGCTGCCATAGGGGGTGCTGTACTGGTATTCGAGGCGGGCGGCCCAATCCAGGTTGAGGGCGTATTCGGCGCCGAGGGCCCCGACGAAGATGCCGCGGCTGTCGTTGTCCAGCGCGTCGCTGCTGCTCCAGCCATAGCCGCCACCGACGCGACCGTAGAGATCCAGGCTCTCGGTGACCGGGAAGCCGAGCTTCAGGGTCAGTTGAGCCAGCTGGGCTTCGACGGAGTCGCTGAAGGCCGCGGCGTTACGGGTGCCGCTGTACTTGTACTTGCCCAGATAGTCGTAACCCAGTTCGATCCCCAGGTTCTGGTTGATCTGGTAGCCACCGAAGAGACCGGCCCCCACTTCATCATTGTCTTCATCGGTTGCGGAGATGGTGTTGCTTTCATCGACACCGTAGAAGTTGGACCAACCCAATTTGGCACCGCCATACCAGGTATTGTCTTGTCCGGCTGCCTGAGCGTTGGCCGCAAGCAAGCCTGAAACCAGCAAGGTAATCAGTGTTTTTTTCATGTGAAGCCTCTGCAATTTTGTTTGTCGGGAGGTCGAATCCGCATCGCCTCTCCGTATGGATTGGGCCAGTGGCCGGCCACAACATGTTTAAACGTAGCCCGTTTTTTTTGAACCACAAGCAACTGATATAAAACATATTGTGATAACTATGCCCATCATAGGGGAGTTGTCCGGGCAAGAGGGCTAGTATGGCTCCGATTTGTGACGGGTGTCATATGGGTTGTTCGTTTTGCATTCAAGGCGGGTCAACAAAAAAGGCCGACGAGATGTCGGCCTTCTGCATGGGGGCATGGTTTATTGCGGGATGAACTCATACTGCTGCTCGATGAAGGCCCCGGCCCGCTCGCTCAGGGCGGCGTGCACGACGGTCGTGGGATGTACCTGATCCCAGAACATCTTGCCCTCGCAATTCAGTTCGCTGGCGCTGCGGCGGGCCATCGGGGAGGCGACCGCCTGTGCCAGCAAGGGGTTGCCGGCGATGGCGAGGCGCTCGGACTCGCTGAAGGCCGAGAGCTGGCTGTCGGCGTTGGCGCTGCGGGAAGCGAAGGGTTTCCACACATAGCCGCCACCGTAACAGGCGTTCTCGGTGTCGCTCAGGCCAAAGTTCTGCGGTTCACGCAGCATCTCGGCGAACTGCTTGTCTATCTCGAATAGCTTCACCAGACCGGTGGGGGCCAGCTGGCGAGCCAGATTCAACAGCAGCTCGTTGTGGTAGGCCGAGACATGACTGGCGGCTTTCACTACATTTTGGCTGCGGGCCGAGGGGTTCTGACCGAGATCCGGCAGGTTGAACAGCAGGATCTGATTGGCCCCGTTCAGTACCAGGCGATTCGCCGAGTCGCTGATGACATCCCGCACCCGCTTGGCGTCCTGCTCCGTGTTCCAGCCATAGGCCAGGTAGTCGTTGGCGCCGACCCAGAGGATCACTAAGTCGTCCTGTTTGAAGCTGTCCTTCTCCAGGAACTGGGTGATCTCGTAGTCCAGGTTGTTGATGACCTGATACTTGGGGTTCCAGGAGATCTTGTTGTAGGCCACGGCGGTGGCGCCCCCTTCCGCCTCGTTGGCGATCTTCAGGCCAGGGAACTGTTGGGTCAGCTGCTCCAGCCAGACCGGGCCGTTGGAGAAGCGTCCCTGGTAGTAGGGGGGGCTTGAGGGGAGATAACCGCGCATCTTGCCGTACATCTTGCCGGTATCGGAGAGGCTGTCACCGAACATCACGATGCGGGAGAAGGCGGGACGCGTCTCGGCGGCCTGGGCCGTCAGCGCTAAGAGTCCCAATAAACACACAAACCATTTTTTCATGTCACTGTCTCATAGAATGGAAAGCAGGCCTTGCCTGCGGGCTGTTCCTCGGTGGCGAAGTGAGCTGGGGACCCATTCGCCACACTGCAGGGTATGGGGCCGAATTTAATTCTGCATCAGTGGGATATAATTAAATCGATTTCGGTCACACAGGGCTCCCCCAGATGGGGGACGCTTCACGTTTGTTTCACGCGAGTCGGGGCAAGATGACCTCATACCGCAAAGACAGGAGCATGCAATGAACAAAGCTAGCGTAATCGGCCTGGTGGCCCTGATGTCCGTATCCTCTTTCGCCATGGCGGCCTACACAGGCCCGCAGGAGCAGAATGTCATCACAGTGTCCCAGTTGAAGGATCAGCGTGACGACAACTGGGTGACCCTGGAGGGCAAGCTGACCAAGCATCTGGGGGGTGAGAACTACATGTTCAGTGACGCCAGCGGCGAGGTGGAAGTGGAAGTGGATGGGGATGTGTGGCGCGGCATCGAAGTGGGCCCGAACGATCTGATCCGCATCCGTGGCGAGGTTGACCACAGCTGGAACAAGACAGAGGTCGAGGTAGATCGCCTGGAGAAGGTGGGCGCAGAGGCCCCGAGCAAGGGTGGCTTCATCGCCAAGTAAGCTTGCAGATGACTGCTAATGAGAAGGGCGCTCCATGAGCGCCCTTCCTGTTTTTGCATCTCGTTAGCCAGCCCGGCTGGCGACGGTGCGCTTGAACCCCTTCTCGGCCTGATTGACCTTGTAGAGGTAACGCCGCGCCTCCGCCTTGGGGTGTTGCTCGGTCAGCACCTGATAGACGGCCTCGGGGGAAAGGCGGTTGATCATGTCCGGCGCCACCTTGCGGTTGCTGGAGAAGGTGTTGAGCACCCCGCCCGCCCCACCGTTGTAGGCGGAGATCACCGCATAGCGACGGGATTGGGGATCCTGGATGTCCGCCAGGTAGACGGTCTGCAGCAGGTGCAGGTAGGCGGTCCCCACGTCTATGTTGTAGGCGGGGTTGAACAGGTCTTCCCGGGTCGGCTGGCCATTCTTGCCCTTCACCCGTACATAGACGTCGCGCCCTGCGGTGGCCGGGATCACCTGCATCAGGCCATAGGCGTTGGCATGGCTGACCGCATAGGGGTTGAAGCTGCTCTCCGTCTTGATCACCGCGTAGATCAGGCTCTCGGCGACGCCGTACTTGCGGGAGGCATCGCGGATGATGCTGGCGTACTTGTAGCCGCGCCTGTCCTCGTGGTTCGCCACCATGGGGATGTCGACGAAGAAGATGTTGCGAATGCCGAGGGTGCGCTTCTTCATGGCGGTGTTGAGCAGGTAGTCGGCGTAGCGCTCGGCGCGCCAGTCGGAGCGGATCGGCTGACCCTGGTTGTCCAGCACCTGGCCGTAGAGGAAGGGCTCGCCACCGGGCAGGATCTCCCGATCCGAGTAGAGATCCACTTCTGCCGGATCGTCCGGGGTCAGCAAGGTCTCTATTATGGCGCGGCGCAGGTGGGCGCGGGGATCGATCCCCGACACGGTTTCCACCATGATGTGGCCGCTGGCGAAGTCGATGTGGGCCCGGCTCTTGTACTGATCCGTGTATTTGACGTAGTCAAACTTGCCCGCGAACAGCGCCTCGCGCCCCCATATTTCGTTCACGTTATGGGAGAGGGCACTGATCATGTGTTCGAAGCCACGCACGTCCTTGCCGTTGACGAGATCCTCGTCTTCTCCACTGGGCTTGGGAGAAGAGGAGCAGGCAGAGAGAAACAGCAGAGCGCACAGCAGCCAAAAAATTCGACCCATAAGATCCTCAAAACTGGGCGGCGATGCCACCCGACATGCATTGGCCGTGAGCCAGATCAGAGGACATCTCGATCTGGCTCACGGGTACCGATAGTGACGGGCTGCGGCTCAGGGGAGGTGAAACCGTCGATGAGTGCTCCCTGGCTCAGCAGCATCAACTCATTGGCTGGGCGGGGTATAACCGTCGATGGCCACTTCGCCCGCTTCGAACAGGTAGCTTACCATCTCTTTTTCCAGCAGCTGACGGTGCTCCAGGTTCATCATGTTCAGCTTCTTCTCGTTGATCAGCATCACCTGCTTCTTCTGCCACTCGGTCCAGGCTTCCTTGCTGATGTTGTCGAAGATCCGCTTGCCGAGTTCACCGGGGTAGAGTTGGAAATCGAGGCCGGGCCCCTCTTTTTTCAGACGCTGACAGAATACGGTACGGCTCATGATGACCTCTATGGTTGCAACTCAGGGTTGTAGGTCCAGGTAGGCGAGCAGGCGGGCCGTAGCGGCCGCCAACCCCACCTCGGCAGGATGGCGTAAGTTATACCAGAGTCGGGAATCCGCTTCCATGAGCAGCGGGGGCGGGGGGGCAGCGAGTTCGATCAGCAAGGGCTGGATATCCAGGTGGAAGTGACTGAAAGTGTGCCGAAAACCAGTCAGTTCCCGATAGTCTAGGCCGCTCAGCCCCAGCGTCAGCAAGCGTCCTTCCACCTCGGCAAGGGACTCTACTTGCGGGAAGCAGTAGAGCCCGCCCCAGATCCCCTGCGGCGGGCGCTTCTCCAGCAGCAACTGATCGCCGTGGCGAATGATCAGCATGATACCGTTGCGGGCCGGGATGCTCTTCTTCGGTTTGCTGTTGGGATAGGCGGTGGGGTTGCCTTGCGACAGCCCCTGGCAATCGGCCTGGACCGGGCAACGCGTGCAGGCGGGCTTGCTGCGGGTGCAGACGGTGGCCCCCATGTCCATCATGGCCTGGTTGTACTGAGCCACCCCGACCCTGGGGGTGAGGCGGGTCGCCAGCTCCCACAGATCGGTTTCCACCTGCTTCTGGCCAGGCCAGCCCGGCAGCGCCAGCCAGCGAGTGAGCACCCGCTTCACGTTGCCATCCAGGATGGCGTGGGGCTGACCCAGGGCGAGGGAGAGCACGGCGCCGGCGGTGGAGCGACCTATGCCGGGCAGGGCCATCACCTCTTCCAACTGTTCAGGGAACAGGCCGCCGTGCTGATCGCGGATAGTCTGGGCCGCCTTGTGCAGGTTGCGGGCGCGGGCGTAGTAACCGAGCCCGGTCCAGTGGTGCAGCACCTCATCGATGGGGGCGTCGGCTAGGGCCAGCACATCGGGGAAGCGGGCCATAAAGCGCTGATAGTAGGGGATCACGGTGGCGACCTGGGTCTGCTGCAGCATGATCTCGGAGATCCAGACCCGGTAGGGGGTCTTGTCCTGCTGCCAGGGCAGGGTCTTGCGACCGTGGATCTGGTACCAGTCCAGGATCCTTGTCGCGAAAGTGCTGTTATCTGAATTGCTCACGGGGTTCTCATGTTTTGATTAAAAAGGGGAGCTCTCGGGCTCCCTCTTGTCATTGGGCGACTGGCCGGCCGGGCCGGCCAGTCTTGTGTCATCAGCCGCGCCAGTCCTGCAGTGCCTTGAGGCTGGCGTGCTGACCGCCGACCTGCAGGATGATGTAGTCCTGGGCGATGGCGACCAGGGTCACGCCGGGGGCGAGCTCGCTGCCCTCGTGCAGCTCCCGTCCGTTGATCACCACGGCCCGTTTGGCCGGATCGGAGGAGTAGTTGTGGGCGCCATACGACAGCGGTGGCACCTGCTGCTTTAGGGCAGGCGGCAAGGCGCTCAGCGGCATGGCACCGGCGTCGTTCTGGGCCTGGGGCGCCGCCTCTTCCACCAGGGGGGTGTTGTTGAGGGCCATCATGATGCGCTCGGCCAGGCTCTGGCTACTATTGTTGCCGGCGGCGGCCGTTGCCTTGGGGGTGGCGGCAGGTCTGGGCTGCACCACGGGCTCCGGCAGCGGGGGCGGCAGGGGACGGGTGATCATGGGCTTGGGCTCGACCCGCACGAAGGGCGGCGTCACCACTTCCTTCACCTCGACCTGCTGCTCTATGGGTCTGTTGTTGAGCAGGTGCCAGCCATAGTTGGCGCCGGCGCCCATCAGGAGGGCTAGGGGGGCCAGCAGCCACCAGATCCAGCGACGGTTCGGCTCCTCTTCCTGGCTTACCGGCAGGCCCATGAGCGGCATGTGGGGCGTGAACTGGGGTTGATCGGCCCGGCGCAGGGCCTTGAGCAGGGTAGACATCAGGAAGCCTCCTCCACCAATTCATCCAATTTGATCGGGGCCTCGGCATGCAAAGAGTCATCCTCCAGCTTGGGCATGGGTTCACCGGCCTGCACGTTCAGGCGCAGCAGGGTGTTGCTGCCGGCGATACCGTCCGGGGTCAGTCCCTGCTCGCGCTGGAACTGCTGCAACTTGTTCTTGAGCTCGGCATCGAAGCGGCTCACCTTGCGATCCGGTTGCTGCATGGCGCGGCTCAGCGCGTTGTCGAGCCACTGGATCTGGGCCCCGCCGGCGTTGCTGCCGATCAGGGTGACGCCGCCCTTGGGCATGCGCCACAGCAGTGTGTAGCTGCCACCCCAGACATCCGACAACCACTGCCTGTCCACCTGCCAGCTCTGGTTGCCGATGAGCAGGGAGGCCTTGTCCGGACCCAGGCTCACCAGGGTGGCGTAATAAATACCACCGGTCTCATCGGTCAGGCTTATGAGGGCCGGGTGTTGCAGGGTCTGCAGCTCGGCAAGGGAGGCATCCCCCTCCAGGCAGCGCAGGCCGGCGCGGGGGGCGTTGTCACAGGTCGCCTCCTCCAGCTCGGTCTGGTAGCCCCACACCTTGTAGAGATTCTGCATGGCGCTGTCGGGTTCCAGCGCCTGATTGATGGCGCGGGTCAGCTGCTCCTGTTGTTCTGGGGTATCGTCCACCTTGACCGGGACTTCCACCTTGATCACGGGCCGGGCGGGGAAGACTCCGAAGAATTGCCAACCCCACCAGCCGGTGGCGACCAGCAGGGCCCCCACCAGGGCGACGGTCAGGCCAGACTGCCAGCTGCCCTCGTCGCGGATGCCGCTCACCTCATAGGCAGCCAGGCTGATGTCGCCATGCACTATCTTGTGGCTGCCACGGGCGAAGGCGGCGATCAGGGCGCGATCGCAGATGAGGTTGATGAGGCGCGGGATGCCGCCGGAGAGGCGATGCAGGGTCTGGATCGCCTTGGGGGTGAAGATGGGCTGGATGCAACCGGCTACCTGCAGGCGGAAGCGCACATAGGCATCCACGTCCTGGCGCGATAGCGGCAGCAGGTGATAGCGGGCCGTGATGCGCTGGGCCAGCTGGCGCAGCAGGGGCTGGCGCAACATCTGTTGCAGCTCGGGCTGGCCGATGAGCACGACCTGCAGCAGTTTCTTCTCGTCGGTTTCGAGATTGGTGAGCAGACGTAGCTGCTCCAGCACGCCGGGCAGCAGATGCTGCGCCTCATCCACCAATACTACAGTACGTTTACCTGCCGCCAGGTTGGCCAGCAGGTGATCTCGGATGAGGTCGAACAGCGACTTGAGGCCGGCGTCTTTCTCGTAGGGGAGCTGGAACTCGTCACAGATGGCCGCCAGCAGATCCCGCTCGGTCAGGGACGGATTGAGTATGTAGGCGATCTCGGTGTCGGCCGGCAACTGCTGCAACAAGCAGCGGGAGACGGTGGTCTTGCCCGTCCCCACTTCCCCGGTGAGCAGCACGAAGCCTCCCCCATCCTGCAACCCGTAGTTGAGGTGGGCCAGAGCCTCTGCGTGGCGTTCGCTCATGTAGAGGTATTTGGGGTTGGGCGAGATGGAGAACGGGGGCTCCGACAGACCGAAGAACTGTGTGTACATAAGGATCCATTCCATTGTTATGGGCGGCAGGTTAAAGCCTCCCCAGAGGGATGTCAAAGACCCGGATACCATAAGAGGGGCAGGGTACCCAGCGACCCAAACGACTAGGGTGATCCGGATCGGGTGATTGACGGGATCCGAGGGGCGAACGAGGTGCCCTGGCCTCAGCCATGGGGCGGTACTGGGGGAAACTCAGGGTGGGATCATGGGCCTCCTCGATAAGGGGAACGTCGTGTCTGGCGGCCAAAAGCGGTATCATCGAGACAGGTTTATCGAGGGAGAGTGCGCGTGCAGACTTATCTGGTTGGAGGGGCGGTTCGGGATCGCCTGTTGGGCTTGCCACAGGGCGACCGGGATCACCTGGTGGTCGGTGCCACAGTGCAGCAGATGCTGGACCTTGGGTTCACTCAGGTGGGCCGCGACTTCCCGGTGTTTCTCCATCCCAAGACCCAGCAGGAGTATGCTCTGGCCCGTACCGAGCGCAAGCAGGGGCAGGGCTACACCGGGTTTGTCTGCCACGCCGATCCGAGCGTCACCCTGGAGCAGGACTTGCTGCGCCGGGATCTCACCGTCAATGCCATCGCCGAGGATGAGCACGGCCAGCTGCACGACCCCTATGGCGGCCTGCAGGATCTCGAGGCGCGGCGGCTGCGCCACGTCTCCCCGGCCTTCGCCGAAGATCCCCTGCGCATCCTGCGGGTCGCCCGCTTCGCCGCTCGCTTCCATGCCCAGGGTTTCGTCGTGGCCCCCGAGACCTTGGCCCTGATGCGCGAGATGACCGAGGCAGGGGAACTCGCCCACCTCACCCCTGAGCGGGTCTGGAAGGAGCTGGAGAAGGTGCTGCTGGGGCCGACCCCAGCCGTCTTCTTCGAGGTGCTGCGGGGATGCGGCGCCCTCAAGGCGCTGTTCCCCGAGCTGGACGCTCTGTTCGGGGTGCCGGCCCCGGCCAAGTGGCACCCGGAGATCGACACCGGCATCCACACCATGATGGTGCTGGCGCAGGCCTGCCAGCGCTCCCCCGAGCTGGCGGTACGCTTCGCCGCCCTGTGCCATGACTTTGGCAAGGGGCTGACGCCCCCTGAGTTCTGGCCAAGCCACCACGGCCACGGCCAGAAGGGGCTGCCACTGATTCGGGACTTCTGCGAGCGCTTCAGGGTGCCGAACGATTGCCGGGATCTGGCGCTGCTGGTAAGCGATCTGCACACCCATATCCACATCGCGTTCGAGCTCAAACCCGCGACCCTGCTCAAGCTGTTCGACAAGGCGGATGCCTGGCGCAGACCGGAGCGGTTTGCCCAGCTGCTCGATACCTGCCGCGCCGACTTCCACGGCCGTACCGGCTTCGAGGAGCGGGTCTATGCGGAGCCCGACTATGTGGCCCAGGCGTTGGCGGCGGCTCAGGCCGTGCCGGTCAAGGAGATAGTGGCGGCGGGCTTCAAGGGCGAAGAGATCCGTGAGCAGCTCGGCAAGCGGCGCCTCGATGCCATCAGCCGGGTGCGGGACGAGTGGACCTTTATCGAAGAGTGATACATCCTCTCGGCGGCGGCTCTATGGGCTAAGCCTGATCGCTCGTTCGAGGTAATAGAGATATAAAAAAGCCCGGGTCACTGACCCGGGCTTTTTGCTGCGAGGCACCTTAAGAGAAGCAGGCCTGCAGCACGTAGAAGATGGCGATGGCCAGGATGGCACCGGCGGGCAATGTGATGATCCAGGAGACCACGATATTGCGCAGCACGCCCAGGTTCAGGGCGGCGATACCGCGGGCAAGACCCACCCCCATTACGGCGCCCACCAGCGTCTGGGTGGTGGAGATGGGCAGGCCGGTACCGGAGGCGATCACCACGGTCGCGGCGGTGGCCAGCTGGGCGGCGAAGCCACGGCTCGGGGTCAGGTGCGTGATCCCCGTGCCCACGGTGGCCATCACCTTCTCACCCATGGTCGCCAGACCGATGACGATGCCGATGCCGCCAAGGGGCAGGATCCACCAGGCGATGTGGGAGCTGCCGCCGATCTCGCCGCCGGCCGCGACTATGGAGGCGACCGCGGAGAGCGGGCCAATGGCGTTGGCCACGTCGTTGGAGCCGTGGGCGAAGGCCATGGCGCAGGCGGTGATGATCATCAGGATGCCAAACACCTTCTCCACGTTGGCGAAGTGCATCTTGCTGTCATCCTGCGGGTTGTACTGCTGGCCGCGAATATAGAGCCAGCCGGCAAACGCCACCGCGATGGAGATGGCGATGGAGAGCAGGATCCCCTCGCCATTGCTCAGGTGCAGACCGACGTGGGTCAGCCCCTTCTTGATGGTCACCAGGCAGATCACCAACGCTGTCAGGAACATATAGAAGGGGACATAGCGCTTGGCGTTGTTGAGAGGATCATCTGTATTGAAGATGAGCTTCTGCACGCTGATAAACATGAAGTAGGCGATGATGCCCGAGATGGCTGGGGTGACTATCCAGGAGCCGACGATGCCGCCGAACTTGCTCCATTGCACCGCTTCCGGACCGATACTCACCACGGCGAAGCCGACGATGGCCCCTATGATGGAGTGGGTGGTGGAGACGGGCCAGCCGAAGTAGGAGGCCAGGATCAGCCACAGACCCGCCGCCAGCAGGGAGGCTATCATGCCGAGCACCAGCAGATCCGGGGTGTCGGCGAAGGCGTTGCTGTCGATGATGCCGTTGCGGATGGTCGCGGTCACCTCGCCACCGGCCAGATAGGCACCGGCAAACTCGAAGATCATGGCGATGATGATGGCCTGACGAATGGTCAGGGACTTGGTGCCGACCGATGTACCCATGGCGTTGGCGACGTCATTCGCACCTATGCCCCAGGCCATCAAAAAGCCGAACAAGGCCGCCACGAGCACCAGAGTGGTGCCGTAATTTGCGATAATGTCCATTAGTAGTGTTTACCCAGTCAGTCGATTACGAACGAGCCAGCATCAGTTCCAGACGGGCGCCAACGCGCTCGGCCTGATCAGCCAGGTCACCTACCCATTCGAGGATCTTGTAGAGGAACATAACGTCGATCGGATTGTATTTGTGCTCAACGGCTTGCAGCTGTTGGCGCAGCCCGATCTGCATGGTGTCAGTATCGTCCTCGATAAGATCCAGCTGATGGATCATCTCGGCAACCATTTCAACTTCACGTCCTTTAAAGCCGGTTTCGAGCAGCTCATCGAGTTCTCCGATGGCTTTTTCGGCTTGGGCGGTCGCATCGATACAACGTTTGAGATAGGCCATGAAATCGGCGCGCATCTCGGAGGGGAATTCCATTTTACGACCAAGCATGCGGCCGGAAATATCCTTGGCACGGTTGGCAATCTTGTCCTGCTGGGTCAGCAGTTCCAGCAGGTCGGTACGAGCGACCGGCAGAAACAGGCCGCGGGGCAGTTTCAGACGAATTTCACGTTTGAGGATGTCCGCTTCTTTTTCCAGCTGGGCGATCTGCTGCCGGATCTTCTCGGCATCTTCCCAGCGGTCTTCGGCAACGGCATCAAAGAACGGAATAAGCTGCTCGCAGCACACATGTACCTTGACGATGTGCTTCTGCAGCGGCTTGATGGGGGACTTGGCAAAAAGCCCCAGGATAGTATTTACTGGCATGGCCAAAACCTGTGTCGGTGAAAAAACACTCGATACTATTTCATGAAGGGCGCATGGTAACTGAACTATGCCCTCAATAAAACCGTGAATTAATCGTGACGATTCGCTGGCATTATATCCTCGGGATCGGGATCATGCCCCCCAAAGTTGCCTGCCAGCCCGGAATGACTATGCAAACTGAGATCGAGATAAAATTTTTTGTCTCCACGGACATTCAAGAACAACTATCCAACTTCCTGAATAAACTCGATATTATCTCCACGGATAGCGCGAGACTCGGCAACGTTTATTTCGACACGCCGGATCTCGAACTGCGCCGGCTCGACATGGGTCTGCGCATTCGCCGCAGCGACCACTTTTCAGAGCAAACCATCAAGTGCCGGGGGCAGGCGGTCGGGGGACTCCACGCCAGACCCGAATACAATCTCCCCGTGACGGGAGAGCTGCCGACCCTGGCGGACTTCCCGGACGAGATCTGGCCGAGCCTGGCGGTACGTGACGCCATCCAGTCCAGACTGGTGGCCCAGTTCAGTACCGACTTCTTGCGCCAGCACTGGCTTATCGCTTTTGAAGGCACTGAGATTGAACTGGCATGGGACAGGGGAGAGATAGTGGGCTCCCTGGGCCGCACCGCCATCGATGAACTGGAGCTTGAGCTCAAGTCCGGCGACCCGCGTGCCCTGTTCAGCCTGGCAACCGGGCTGGCCGGGCTGGGTGGCGTTCGGCTGGGTGCCCAATCCAAGGCCCAGCGCGGCTACCGGCTGGCGGGGCTTGGCAAGGCGCTGGCGTCGCAACCCCTGCCGGATGTGAGCGGGCTCGACGCGCGGGCCTGCATCAGCCTCGGTTTGCAGCACTGGCAGCATCACGAACAGCTTTGGCTGGAGAGCGTGGGCGCGACGAGAGAAGAGACGCTTTCCGGGATCCAGCAGGCCTGCGCCCTCGTCGCCGAGATGGCCGATGAGGTCGCCCCCGCCTGGTTGCCAGCCTTGCTGGCTCAGCAAACCTTGCTTGTGCAGGCGGCGGAGGGGGGGGACGACCAGCTGTTGGCCTTGTTCCAGCAGGAGGCGTTTGTGCGGGTGCAACTGGCCATCGCGGCCTGGTTGCATCTGGGGGATTGAGCGCCGACGCGGCACATCAGACATAGCAAAAAGGTGAGCCCTGGCTCACCTTTTTTGATCGTGATTGCTATCGACGCGGGCGGCTTGTGGCCGCGAGCGAGCCCAGGACGGGATCAGTTCACCACGGCGACGTTGATGCTGCCGTTGCCCTGGGTCATACGCACGCGGGCGCCTGGCACGAAGGTGGGGCTGGCTTTTTGCACCACGACTATGGATTCCCCGTTCTCTTTCTTGATCTCGAGTTCGACCCCGTCGACCTGATTGAGTTTGTCACCGGCCGCCTTGCCGGCGGCGGCACCTGCGATGGCGCCACCGGCGGCGGCGATGTCACTGCCCCGGCCACCGCCTATGGTGCTGCCGAGCAGGCCGCCGACCACGGCGCCGCCTATGGTGCCGAGCACCGAGTTCTCATCGGCCTGGATCTTGACCGGGCGGGTGGACTGTATGGTGCCGTAGCTGACGGTCTGGACCTGCTTGGCGCGATCCTTGGTGTAGACGTCCCCTGAGTAGACGTCACTGTTGGCACAGCCCGTGATGGCGGTGGTGGCGGCCAGCAGGGTGACGAGGGCGATACGTTTCAACATGATGAGCCTCCTGGGCGGGCATCTAATTAATCTGGTTGTTGAGCCTGACTTTACGCCAACCAGATTGTGCAGGAAACCCGCAAAGTGTAACCAATTATGTGATACGCAGAACGCAGCCCTTCTGGATGTGTATCAGGCCAGTATGCGATACGCAGAACGCAGCGCTTCTGGATGTGTATCAGGCCAGTATGTGACACGCAGGACGCAGCCCTGCTGGATGTGTATCAGGCCAGTCGTTTTTCCAGCAACAAGCGATCTTCCCCCGGACCGAAGTAGCCGGGCTCCTCGGCCAGCAGGGCATAACCGAGGCGATAGTAGAGGCGCTGGGCCGGATTGGCGGGATCCACCGTCAGCCTGACACTCGTCGTCTGCAGCGCGGCCAGTCCCTGCTCTACCTGCAGCATCATGCGCTCGGCCAGGCCGAAGCCGCGGGCCTCGGGCAGCACGGCCAGGGAGAGCAGCCAGCCCTGCGACCGATCCTGTCCCATCCCGCCCAGGGCATAGCCCAGCAGCTTGCCATCCAACTCAGCCACGATCAGCAGATCTGGCCAGAGATCCATGGCCTGGCGAAAGAAGAAGGTGGGATAGACCTCCTCTCCGAAGACGTCGGCATCGAGTCGGCCTATGGCCTGCATGTCGGCGTGGCGGGCCACTCTCAAAAGGGGGGGCTGGTGCATCCGGGCTCCTGTCATGGG
The DNA here is from genome assembly GCF_002812985.1 of Aeromonas lusitana. Taxonomy (GTDB): domain Bacteria; phylum Pseudomonadota; class Gammaproteobacteria; order Enterobacterales; family Aeromonadaceae; genus Aeromonas; species Aeromonas lusitana. The sequence goes on along the minus strand of NZ_PGCP01000026.1, from coordinate 27,449 downwards.
TGCTTGCTGCCGCACGGCAGTCAAAAAAGGAGCCACAGGGTAGTGAGCCAACCGGCACTATGCAAGGGGCTGTCTGGGCCCAGGGCCTAGTGTCAGCTTGAACTTGGGGTGAACTAGGGCGGGAGCGGCCTGCCATGGGGGCGTTTTGGGGCCTTGCGGCGGCTGTCCAGCAGGTGGCGCAGGGCGAGCCAGGGGTGATGCCACAGCATGCGGGGGCCGCTCCACTTCATGATTAGCTGGATCTGTTTGCGCATGGCGGGGGCATAGCAGTGGATGTCGCACTTGGCGCAGGTCGGCTTGTGGCCCTGGCCATAGCGGCAGCGACGCAGCCGTTGGTGGGCGAATTCCCGCAACTGCCGGCAGTGCCTGCAGTCGGGATCCTGATGATGATGGGCGCAGTAGAGGCGGATCATGGCGCTGACCGTCAACTGCTCCCGCCTGAGCCTGGGGTGCTCGGGTGCCTGGCTGGCACGGGCACTGCGACGAGTGCCTGGCTGTTCGGAGTTCATGGCGCCATTGTCCTGACCTGGCCTGGACGGGTGTTGATACAGGTCAAAAGGAGAATGAAAAACAGGGCCCTTGGGCCCTGTGTCATCAGACAAGCGTGATTGTCTGGGATTAGATGAGGCTGGTGGCCTGCTCCAGCCAGGCGAGATCCTCGCCTTCCAGCAGCGGGCTCAGACGGCGGAACACCTCGACGTGGTAGTCGTTGATCCAGCGGAACTCATCCTGGCTCAGCAGGCTGCGATCGATGAGGCGAGTATCGAGCGGCACATAGGTCAGTCGCTCGAAGCCCAGCATCGCCAGTTCGCCCCGCGCCTCCTGTTCGGTCACCACCACCAGGTTCTCGCAGCGGATACCAAAGGCATCTTCCCGGTAGTAGCCAGGTTCGTTGGAGAGCACCATGCCCGGCTGCAGCGCCACCAGGCTGCCCTTGGGTGCGATCCGTTGCGGCCCTTCGTGCACGCTCAGGAAGTGGCCGACGCCGTGGCCTGTGCCGTGGTCATAGTTGTAACCAGCCTGCCACAGGGGCATGCGGGCCAGCACGTCGAGCTGGATGCCAGCGGTGCCGCGGGGGAAGCGGGCCTGATCCAGGGCGATGTGGCCCTGCAGCACCCGGGTGAACATGGCCTTGTGCTCCTCGGTCACCTCACCCACCCGCACGGTACGGGTGATGTCGGTGGTGCCATCCAGATACTGGGCACCGGAGTCCACCAGGTAGATGCTGTCCTGGCCGAAGGCGCGCGGCACACCGTTGGTGTGGCGGTAGTGGCACATGGCGGCGTTGGGGCCAAGGGCCGAGATGGTATCGAAACTCGGCTCGACGTAGTGATCCTGCTCATGGCGGAACGCCTCCAGCCGATCCGCCAGGGTGCCTTCATCCATGCCCTCGAACTCGCCGGAGGCGACCAGACGGTCCAGCCAGGCGAGGAAGCGGGTGACGGCGACACCATCGCGCAGGTGGGCGGCGCGCATGCCCGCCAGCTCAATTTCGTTCTTGCAGGCCTTGGGCAGCATGGTGGGATCCTGGCCAGCCACCAGGATGGCACCTGCCTCTTCCATCACGAGTTGGGTCCAGGCGTTGGCGGTGTTCGGGTCGGCCAGCACCTTCTGCTGATCTTCCCCGATGCGCTGCAGCACGTCACCCAGCTTGTCGATGGGGTAGACGGAGACGTCCTGCCCCACGTGGCGGGTGAAGGCGATGCAGTCGATCTTGTCGGTGTCGACGAAGAAATCCATGCTGGTGTTGGCGTAGAGCACGGCAAAGCCCAGTACCACCGGCAGGCGCTCCACGTCGCGACCACGCAGGTTGAGCAGCCAGTTGATGGGCTCGGCCTGGGTCAGCAGCACGGCGTCCAGCCCGCGTTTGCGCAGATCGCTTGCCAGCAACTCGCGCTTGGCCTGACTTGACTGGCCCGCCAGCTCCTCGCTGTAGAGGATGACCGGAGTCTTGGTCGGTGCGGGGCGATCGCTCCAGTGCAGATCGATGGGGTTCTGCTCCACGCGCACCAGCTCGATGCCGCGATCCGCCAGCACCGCCTTGGCGTTCTGATACCAGGCCAGGCTGTGCAGGCGGGCGTCGAAGCCGACCCGGGCGCCGGCAGGCAACTGCTCGGCCAGCCACTGCACATGGGGATCTTCGTTCAGGTGGAGGAACTCAAACAGCTCGGCCGGCGCCTGCATGCGGGCCTGCACCGTATAACGACCGTCGATGAACAGGGCCGCCCGCTGCGCCATTATGATGGCGAGCCCGGCGGAGCCGTTGAAACCCGTGATCCAGTCCAGACGCTCGGCGTAGGCAGGAATGTACTCTCCCAGGTGCTCGTCGTCGTGGGGGACGATGAAGGCGTCCAGCTCTTGAGTGGCCAGCGTGGCCCTGACCTGGGCGACGCGGGTTTCAATAATCTCGAGATGATTCATGTCGTTATTGCCAGATTGTGGTGATGTGAGTGTTCACTGGGTGTGGCCGCAGGCCAGGATCTGTTTGACCGACTGGCCTGCCGCCTCGATATGTTGTTTGAGCAGCACCACAGCCTCGTGTTTGCGACGGGCGCGGCACAGCTCCAGCAGTTGGGCGTGATCGCGTTCGGCCTTGTCCACCCCGTCCTGGGCAAACAACAGCTCGAAGCGCACATAGCGATCGCAGCTCTGGTTGATCTGGGCGATAAGCTCCAGCGCCTGGGGACGGTTGGCGGCCTGATAGAGGGTGGCGTGAAAACTGTGGTTCAGCTCGGCCCAGTGTTCGACCTGAGTACCGGATTCGAGTGCCTGATCAAACTGGGTCAGGATGGCTTGCGCCTTGGCGAAGGTTTCCTCCGTCATCAGGTCGACGGCGTGGAACAGGGTATCGGCTTCCAGCAGGGCTCGCAAATAAAAGAGCTCCTCGATGGCCGAGGCGTCCAGCATGGTGACCACGGCGCCGCGATGGGCCTCGAACTTCACCAGCCCCTGAGCCTCCAGCTGCATCAGGGCTTCCCGCACCGGGATGCGGCTCACCGCCAGTGCCTTGGCGATGGCGTCCTGGCGCAGGGGGGCGCCAGCGGGGAATTCACCGCGCAGGATACGGCCGCGCAGGTTTTCCATCACCATCTGGGTGCGGGTCTTGTAGGGTGGGTTCATGCTCGGGTCACGGGGCAGGTTGCAAAATTGTATATTGTATAAAGTTTGGCTGAATCTAACGCGCAACCGCCCGCAAGGCAAGGCTTGGCGGGAGCCATATGCTTCGCTTCGCTCAAAAAAATACCGGTCAGCTGGGCTGACCGGTATGCAATTAGAGAAGAAAGAACGGCCGGGGTTACAGCTGCGGACCCGCAGCGACCAGACGCTTGCCCTCTTCGTTGTCGGTGAAACGCTCGAAGTTCTTGATGAAGCGGCCCGCCAGATCCACCGCCTTGGCATCCCACTGCGCCTTGTCGGCGTAGGTGTCGCGCGGGTCGAGGATGGCCGGGTTTACGTCATGAAGCTCGGTCGGCACTTCCAGGTTGAAGATCGGCAGCACCTTGGTGGGCGCCTGCTCGATGGAGCCATCCAGGATGGCGTCTATGATGGCGCGGGTGTCCTTGATGGAGATGCGCTTGCCGGTGCCATTCCAGCCGGTGTTGACCAGATAGGCTTCGGCGCCAGACGCTTCCATCCGCTTCACCAGCTCCTGACCGTACTTGGTCGGGTGCAGGCTGAGGAAGGCCGCCCCGAAGCAGGAGGAGAAGGTGGGAGTCGGCTCTGTGATGCCACGCTCGGTACCGGCCAGCTTGGCGGTGAAGCCAGACAGGAAGTGGTACTTGGTCTGCTCCTTGGTCAGCTTGGCGACCGGGGGCAGCACACCGAAGGCGTCTGCGGTCAGGAAGATCACCTTGGTGGCATGACCCGCCTTGGAGACCGGCTTGACGATGTTCTCTATGTGATAGATGGGGTAGGAGACCCGGGTGTTCTCGGTGCGGGAGCCGTCATCGAAGTCGATGGTGCCGTCGTCCGCGACCGTCACGTTTTCCAGCAGCGCATCGCGACGGATGGCGTGGTAGATGTCCGGCTCTGCTTCCTCGGAGAGCTTGATGGTCTTGGCGTAGCAGCCCCCTTCGAAGTTGAACACGCCGTTGTCGTCCCAGCCGTGCTCGTCATCGCCGATCAGCTGACGCTTGGGATCGGTGGAGAGGGTGGTCTTGCCGGTGCCGGACAGGCCGAAGAAGATGGCCACGTCGCCGTCCTGACCCACGTTGGCGGAGCAGTGCATGGAGGCGATACCGCGCAGGGGCAGGAAGTAGTTCATCATGGAGAACATGCCCTTCTTCATCTCGCCACCGTACCAGGTGCCACCGATGAGCTGCATCTTCTCTGTCATGTTGAAGGCGACGAAGTTCTCGGAGTTGAGACCCTGTTCCTTCCAGTTCGGGTTGGTGCACTTGGCACCGTTCATCACCACGAAGTCCGGTTTGAAGGTCTTGAGCTCTTCCTCGCTCGGGCGGATGAACATGTTCTTCACGAAGTGTGCCTGCCAGGCCACCTCTGTGATGATACGCACCGCCAGACGGGTGTCCGGGTTGGCGCCGCAGTAACCATCCACCACGAACAGGCGCTTGCCAGAGAGCTGTTTAGTCACCAGGGATTTCAGATGTGACCAGACTTCCGGGGTAATTGCCTTGTTATCGTTTTTACCCTGGTCAGACCACCACACAGTATTCTGGGTAGTGCCGTCTTTGACGATATATTTATCTTTCGGGGAACGGCCGGTGAAGATGCCGGTATTGACGTTGACGGCGCCGAGCTCGGTAACGACGCCACGTTCGAATCCCTCCAGGTCTGGGCGGGTCTCTTCGGTGAAGAGCTGCTCATAACTCGGGTTGCGAACGATTTCTTGGCTGCTTTTGATACCGTACTGGTCCAGTTTCAGTTGTTGGGCCAGGGTGGGTTCTGCCACGATAGTCATTATGTTCTCCTGGGTTCAGAGGTTTGTAGGGTTCTATCTGGCTTTCATGCTACCACCTAGGTGGTAGTTTATAGCGATCGCCATCAAACTTTATAAAATAGGGTATTTTTTTGTTATTTAAGTTAAAGGCGGGTTTTGCCCGCCTTCATTTAGTGTAACTTGTTTGCATCATTACCGGGAGCCCTGCTGAACAGGGTTTCGATGTCGATCCCATCGAATTGGTACTCGGCGCCGCAATAGTCGCAGTGCATGTCGATCTTGCCGAGCTCCTGCACCATGGCCACCGCTTCTTCCTTCTCTATCTGCAACAGAGCCCCTTCGCAGCGGGCGCGGGAGCAGGTGCAACGGAACTCGATGGCCTGGGGATCGAACACCCGCACCTTGTCCTGGTGATAGAGGCGGTAGAGGATCTCTTCGGCCTCGAGGCCAAACAGCTCCTCGTCCTTGATGGTGCTGGTGAGCTGTTCCAGGTGCTCGAAATCGGCGCTGTGATCCTCGCTCTGGGCCGGCAGCTCCTGCAGCAGGATCCCGGCGGCGCGGGGCTGGCCTTCGTGATGGCCGGTGCGGATCCAGAGCTTGGTCGCGAGCTGCTCGGACTGGGCGAAGTACTGCTCCAGGCAGCCCGCCAGGGTGTCGGCCTCGAGGGCTATGATGCCCTGATAGCGCTCACCCTGCTCCGGGCTGATGGTGATCACCAGCTGGCCGTTGCCGACCAGGCTCTGCAGCTTGCCATCGCTCGGCAGCTCCCCTTCATAGCGCGCCACGCCGCGCAGTTGCTGGTTGTGATCGCCGTTGATCACCGCCAGACGCACAGGACCATCCCCCTGCAGTTGCACCGTGATGGAGCCTTCAAACTTGAGGGTGGCGGTCAGCAGGCTGGTGGCGACCAGCAGTTCACCCAGCAGTTTTTGCACCTGTACCGGGTAGTTCTGGGCTTCGACTATGTGACGGTAGGTACGATCCAGCTGGACCAGCTCCCCCCGCACTTCGTACTCTTCGAACAGATAGCGATACAGGAGATCTTGGTTACTCATCATGCTTTCCTAGGGGCTTCTTGGGTCAATAGACAAAAACATTGTTAAACAGATGGTTAGGAACTTATCCGCACACCTGTCGTCATAAAGGGGCCATGTTGGCTGGTTAGTATTGTTTGACCTTGATCAGCTGGCGTCGTTCCTGCTTGTCGGGACGCCGCTCCGGGCTTGGGGCAAACTGGCTGTTGAAGCGCCGTGCCTCGCTGTTCTCGGCCCGTTTCTTCAGGCTCGCTTCGGTCTCTTCATAGAGTTGCTGCGCCAGGGGAGCAGACTTTCGCTGCTCGCTGACCACCAGCACGCGCACCTCTCGCTCATCCTGGCCCTGCCAGAAACGAACGAGGGCGCCGACCTCGACGACCTTGCCCGGCTTGCTGCGCTGGCCGTTGTAATGCACCTTGCCGCCATCGATCTGATCCCGCGCCAGACTGCGGGTTTTGTAGAAACGTGCGGCCCACAACCACTTGTCGAGGCGGACCTGAGGTGTGGTTTGCAGTGGATTCGGCATGGATCGACTCCGGGATGGCTGAAAGGGGAGCCTGATTATACCAGAGGCAGGCCCCAGGATAGAAACAGGGGCACAGGGTGTGACGGAATCTGAATTTTCACCGCTTCATCCCATCCGGTCGGTTGTCTCTGGGTCCATTGCCGTACACAATAGCCAACCGATTTGGATGCCAGAAAATATTGATAAACATGACGCTACCGCTTAGGGATGATCTTTTGAGCTCCCTGCTGGCCCGTTGCAAGAGCGTGCCACTCTCCCGTTTCAGCCAGCCTCTGTTCTGGCTCTTGCTGTTGCTGCTGGCCCAGCAATGTGCCGGGCTCACTTGGCGTCTGTTCAGCCTGACCCAGACCACCCAGACTGCCCCCTGGCAGCCGTCGGTTACCGGGAGTCGGGGTGGTGAGGCTGCCCGCCTCGATCTCAGCAGCGTCAGTCGCCTCTCCCTGTTTGGCAAGGCGCCACAGATCGCCGCCGATCAGGTGGCTCAGGCGGTCGCCGCCGATGCACCCAAGACGCAGCTCAACGCCCAGCTCAACGGTGTGCTGGCGAGCTCGGATCCCGCCAAATCCATCGCCATCATCGCCCATAACGGGTTGCAGAACTCCTACGGCATCGATGACTACATAGACGGTACCCAGGCCAAGATCCGCCAGGTGTTTGCCGATCGGGTCATCATAGCCCGCGACGGCCGTGACGAGACCCTGATGCTGGATGGGGAAGAGTACGGCAAGCCCCTGCCCAAGGTGGCGCGCCAGGATGGCAAGCTCTCCTCGGTGCGCACCGAGCTGATGAGCAACCCGGGCAAGATCACCGATTACCTCAATATTTCACCGGTACGGGTGGATGGCCGCATGGTCGGTTATCGCCTGAACCCGGGCAACAATCCTGAATTGTTCAATCAACTCGGACTGGTCGCCAACGATCTGGCGGTCAGCATCAATGGTCTGGATCTGCGGGACAACGCACAGGCTATGCAAGCTATGCAGCAAGTGGCGGGCGCCACGGAAATGACCGTCACCGTCGAGCGGCAAGGACAGCTCTATGACGTCTATGTCGGCTTGTCAGAATAATGAATTGGAGTAGCACCAAGAATGAGAAATAAAGGGAAGGGCTGGCGCTTTGCCACGGTTGCGGCGGCCTTGATGATGGCTGGCTCCGCCTGGGCCACCGAATATGCCGCCAGTTTCAAGAATGCCGACATCGAAGAGTTCATCAACACGGTCGGCAAGAACCTGAACAAGACCATCATCATAGAGCCCTCGGTGCGCGGCAAGATCAATGTCCGCAGTTACGATCTGCTCAACGAGGAGCAGTATTATCAGTTCTTCCTGAGCGTGCTCGACGTCTATGGCTTCGCCGTGGTGCCTATGAACAATGGGGTGCTCAAGGTGGTGCGCTCCAAGGATGCCAAGACCTCCTCCATCCCTGTGGTGGACGACAGCAACCCGGGCGTGGGTGACGAGATGGTGACCCGGGTGGTACCGGTGCGCAACGTCTCGGTGCGCGAACTGGCGCCCTTGCTGCGCCAGCTCAATGACAACGCCGGTGGTGGCAACGTGGTGCACTACGAGCCCTCCAACGTGCTGCTCATCACGGGCCGCGCCGCCGTGGTCAACCGCCTGGTGGAAGTGGTGCGCCGGGTGGATCGGGCTGGCGACCAGGACATGGACGTCATCAAGCTGAAATATGCCTCCGCCGGCGAGATGGTGCGGCTGGTGACCAACCTCAACAAGGATGGCAACAATCAGGGCGGCAACGCCCCCCTGCTGCTCTCCCCCAAGGTGGTGGCGGACGAGCGTACCAACTCTGTGGTGATCAGCGGCGAGCCCAAGGCGCGCGCCCGCATCATCCAGATGGTGCGACAGCTCGACCGTGACCTGCAGAGCCAGGGCAATACCCGGGTCTTCTACCTGAAATACGGCAAGGCCAAGGATCTGGTGGATGTGCTCAAGGGCGTCAGTTCCAGCATAGAGGCGGACAAGAAGGGGGGCGGTGCAGCCGCCAGTGCAGGGGGCGGTGCCAGCATAGGCGGCGGTCAGCTGGCCATCTCGGCGGACGAGACCACCAATGCCCTGGTGATCACAGCCCAGCCGGACGTCATGGCCGAGCTGGAGCAGGTCATCGCCAAGCTCGACATCCGCCGTGCTCAGGTGTTGGTGGAGGCGATCATTGTCGAGATCCAGGACGGTGACGGTCTGAACCTCGGGGTACAGTGGGCCAACGCTAACGGTGGCGGCACCCAGTTCACCAATACAGGCCTGCCCATTGGTCCCGCCATTATCGCGGGCAAGGATTATCAGGACAACGGCAACACAGACGGGCTCGGCAAGCTGCTGAACGACTTTAGTGGCATGGCGGCGGGCTTCTACAAGGGGGACTGGGCGGCTCTGGTGACGGCGCTCTCCACCAACACCAAGAACGATATTCTCTCGACCCCGAGCATCGTCACCATGGACAACAAGGAAGCCTCCTTCAACGTCGGCCAGGAAGTGCCGGTGCAGAGCGGTTCCCAAAGCTCCACCACTAGCGATCAGGTGTTCAACACCATAGAGCGCAAGACGGTGGGCACCAAGCTGGTGGTGACGCCCCAGATCAACGAAGGAGATTCGGTGCTGCTCAACATAGAGCAGGAAGTCTCGAGCGTTGCCCAGACCCAGGCGACCGGTACCGCGAACCTGGGCCCCACCTTCGATACCCGCACCGTCAAGAACGCCGTGCTGGTCAAGAGCGGCGAAACCGTGGTGCTGGGTGGTCTGATGGACGAACAGACCAAGGAGCAGATCTCCAAGGTGCCTTTGCTCGGCGATATCCCCGTGCTGGGTTACCTGTTCCGCTCCACCTCCAACACCACCTCCAAGCGCAATCTGATGGTGTTTATCAGACCGACCATATTGCGTGACGCCAACGTCTACTCCGGCGTCTCCAGCAACAAGTACACCCTGTTTAGGGCCGAACAGCTTAATCTGGCTGCCGAGGAGGGCTATGCCACCTCGCCCCCCCGTCAGGTGCTGCCCGCCTATGGTCAGGACGTGATGTTGTCCCCCGAGGTGCAGCAGCAGATCGAGAAGATGAAGGCGCAGCAACAGGCGACCGCCACCGGGGTCAGAACCCAGGTGGTACAGCCTCAGAGCCAACCTTTCGTGCAGAGCAAGCCCTGATGGCTTATCAACTGGAGAATAGCGAGCTGCCGGCTGAGTTGCCCGAGCTGCCGTTTGCCTTCGCCCGCAACTTCGGGGTGATCCTGACCGAGCGGCAGGGGGCCCCCGTGTTGCTCTGCCGTCAGGGGGTTACTCCCCAGACCCTGCTGGAAGTGCGGCGGGTGGCGGGCTGCGGCTTTGCCATCGAACAACTCGATAGCGAGGCATTCGAAGAGCTGCTGATGGCCCACTATCAGCGCGATTCTTCCGAGGCGCGTCAGTTGATGGAAGATCTCGGCAACGAGATGGATTTCTTCGCCCTGGCCGAAGAGCTGCCCCAGAGTGAAGACCTGCTCGATGCGGACGACGACGCCCCCATCATCCGCCTCATCAACGCCATGTTGAGCGAGGCGATAAAGGAGGAGGCGTCCGACATCCACATCGAGACCTTCGAGCGGGCCCTGGTGATACGCTTTCGCATCGACGGTGTGCTGCGGGAGATCCTGCGGCCTCACCGTAAATTGGCCTCCCTGCTGGTGTCGCGCATCAAGGTCATGTCCCGCATGGACATAGCCGAGAAGCGGGTGCCCCAGGATGGGCGCATTTCCCTGCGCATCGGCGGCAGGGCGGTGGACGTGCGGGTCTCGACCATGCCGTCCAGCTACGGCGAGCGGGTGGTGTTGCGACTGCTCGACAAGAACAACGTGCGGCTCGAGCTCAAGCAGCTCGGCATGACGCTGGCGAACCGCAAGGTCATCAGCGAACTCATCCGCAAGCCCCATGGCATCATTCTGGTGACGGGGCCGACCGGCTCGGGTAAATCCACCACCCTGTATGCGGCGCTGTCCGAGATCAACTCCCGGGATCGCAACATCCTCACTGTCGAAGACCCTATCGAATATGACCTGGAAGGGGTCGGTCAGACCCAGGTCAACGCCAAGGTGGACATGACCTTCGCCCGCGGCCTGCGCGCCATCCTGCGTCAGGATCCGGACGTGGTCATGGTGGGGGAAATCCGCGATCTGGAAACCGCCCAGATAGCGGTGCAAGCGTCGCTGACCGGTCACCTGGTGATGTCGACCCTGCACACCAACACCGCCATCGGCGCCATCACCCGGATGCGGGACATGGGGATAGAGCCCTTCCTGCTCTCCTCGTCCTTGCTGGCTGTGCTGGCTCAGCGACTGGTGCGTACCCTCTGCCCGGATTGCCGCGCCCCGCATCCCATCAGCGAACAGGAGCGGCTCGCCATGGGCATACCGTTGGCGCCGGATCAGCAGATGTGGCGCCCGGTCGGTTGCGAGCAGTGCAACCACACCGGCTATCGTGGCCGGACCGGCATCCATGAACTGGTGGTGATCGACGATGCTGTGCGCGAGGCGATCCATGGAGCCAGCGGCGAGCTCGCCATCGAGCGGCTGATCCGGGGTCATACCCCCAGCATCCGTCGCGATGGCATCGACAAGGTATTGCTCGGCCAGACCAGTCTGGAAGAGGTGCTGCGCGTGACCCGGGAAGACTAAGATGGCGGCGTTCGAATACAAGGCTCTCGACGGTCGGGGCAGAAACAAATCCGGGGTGATGGAGGGTGACTCCGCGCGCCAGGTGCGCCAGTTGCTGCGCGAGCAGGGGCTGACGCCGCTCGAGGTAAACGAGACCACGGAGAAGGCGAAGCGGGAGGCCAATCGCTTCGTGCTGTTTCGCCGCGGCGCCTCCACCGCCGAGCTCGCCCTCATCACCCGCCAGCTGGCGACCCTGGTGGGGGCTGGCCTCACCATAGAAGAGGCGCTCAAGGCGGTGGCCGAGCAGTGCGAGAAGGCCCATCTGCGCAGCCTGGTGGCGACCGTGCGCAGCAAGGTGGTGGAGGGCTATTCCCTGGCCGATTCCCTCGGTGCCTTCCCTCACGTGTTCGATCAGCTGTTCCGCTCCATGGTGGCGGCGGGGGAGAAGTCCGGTCACCTGGAGAAGGTGCTGAACCGACTCGCCGACTACACGGAGCAGCGCCAGCACATGCGCACCAAGCTGCTGCAGGCGATGATCTACCCCATAGTCCTCACCTGCGTGGCGATCGGTGTCATCTCCATACTGCTCACCGCCGTGGTCCCCAAGGTGGTGGCCCAGTTCGAACATATGGGCCAGCAGTTGCCCGGCACGACCCGTTTTCTCATCGGCACCAGCGAACTGATGCAGCACTATGGGCTCTGGTTCCTGCTGCTGCTGTTCATCGGCGGTTTTGTCTGGCGCTGGTGGCTCAGCGACGCCAATCGTCGTCGCCACTGGCATGGCATCTTGCTGCGCCTGCCGGTGATAGGCAGGGTCAGCCGTGGCCTCAATACCGCCCGCTTCGCCCGTACCTTAAGCATCCTCAACGCCAGCGCCGTGCCCTTGCTGGAGGGAATGAAGATCTCGGGAGAGGTGCTCTCGAACGACTTCGCCCGCAGCCGGATCGGTGAGGCGACCGAGCGGGTGCGGGAAGGGACCAGCCTTCGCAAGGCACTGAATGAAACCAAAATTTTTCCGCCCATGATGCTGCACATGATCGCCTCAGGCGAGCAGAGCGGCGAGCTCGACAGCATGCTGGAGCGGGCGGCGGACAACCAGGATAGAGAATTCGAAACCCAGGTGAATATCGCACTCGGGGTGTTCGAACCCATGCTGGTGGTTTCCATGGCCGGGGTTGTGCTGTTTATCGTGATGTCGATCCTGCAGCCGATCCTCGAGCTCAACAATATGGTGAATTTGTAAGGTTCCGAGTTCGATGACACCGCCTGGCGATCAGTCGAACCCATAGATCACTTTCTGATGGCCCGCGCCATCTCATTTCGTTAGGGAGTTAGTCATGCAAAAGCGTCGTCAAGCCGGTTTCACCCTGCTGGAAGTCATGGTGGTCATCGTGATCCTGGGGATCCTGGCCAGTCTGGTGGTGCCCAACCTGATGGGTAACAAGGAGAAGGCGGATCAGCAGAAGGCGGTCTCCGACATAGTCGCGCTGGAAAATGCCCTCGACATGTACAAGCTGGACAACAACCGCTACCCCACCACTGAGCAGGGTCTGGATGCCCTGGTCAACAAGCCGACCGCATCCCCGGAGCCGCGCAGCTACCGGGAAGGGGGCTATATCAAGCGCCTGCCGCAAGATCCCTGGGGTAACCAGTATCAACTGCTGAGCCCGGGCCAATTCGGCAAGATCGACATCTTCAGCATGGGGCTGGATGGGGAAGCCGGTACCGATGATGACATCGGCAACTGGAACCTGAAGGACTTCCAATAAGTGCGTGATTGCGCCCTGCTTCAGCCTCTGTGGGTGAGTCTTCCGTGAGACTCACCTCGTCCCGTCATCGTCAGTCCGGCTTTACTCTGCTGGAGGTCTTGCTGGTCGCCATGCTGATGGGGCTGATTGCCACCGCCGTCACCCTCAGCATGGGGGGCGCCAAGGGTGACAGGGAGCTGGACAAGCAGGCCCGTCGCTTCATGGCCACCCTGCAGCAGGCCCAAGAGTATTCGGTGATGGATGGCCGTCTGCTGGGGCTGCGGCTCGAGGAGCACGGCTGGCAGTTTATGTCCCGCAACCCGAAGGATCGCAAGTGGCAGGCGCTGACCGGCGACAAGATCCTGGGGCCGGCGCAACTGTCCGAGGAGATGACACTGGCAGTGGCGCTGGAGGGGTTCAGTTGGCGCACAGACTCGGACGAGAAGACGGAGCAGGGCCGTGACGAGCGAGAACGCACTCCCCAGATCCTCATCTTCCCGGGCGGTGAGCTCACTCCTTTCATGCTGACCATGAGCCAGCAGGTAGATGACGAGAAATACCTGCGCACGGTCAAAGGAGATGAGTTCGGTCGCCTCTCCCTGCAAGAAGACGAAGAGGAAGAAGAGTGAGCGCCCCTTCCATCAAGATGCGCGGCATGACTTTGCTGGAGGTCATGGTGGCGCTCGCCGTGTTCGCCATCGCAGGCCTTGCCGTGATGAAGACCGCCAGCGAGCACCTCTCGGGCCTCAACTACCTGGAAGAGAAGACGCTGGCGACCTGGGTGGTGGAAAACCAGCTGGTGCAGCAAAAACTCGAAAACAAGTGGCCGGGTGACAGCTGGGTGGAAGGGGACGAGGAGCTGGCCGGGCAGACCTGGTACTGGCGCTATCGCGGCGTCGCCACGGCAGACAACAACTTCAAGGCGCTGGACATGGAGGTGCGCACCGCACCGAAGGCCGAGAGTCCGGTGGCCATGATCAGGACCTATATCAGCCGATGAGCGGGACTCAAGAAATGGACAGGTTCCTGAGCCAGGCTCAACGGATGACGTGCTTTGCTCACCATTCCCGCCATCGCGGCCTCACCTCGCGTGATATGCCGGCTGGGCCATCGCCAGCACGACGGGCGTTCGTTCGCCAGGCCGGCTTTACCCTGCTGGAGATGCTGGTGGCCATCGCCATCTTCGCCAGCCTGAGCATGGGTGCCTATCAGGTGCTGCAAGGGGTGCTGACCAGTGATGAGGTGGCCAAGAAGAAGGAGGCCCGGTTGTCTGAGCTGCAGCTCGCCTTTGGCCTGCTGGAGCGGGACGTCAGCCAGATGGTGCCCCGCAGCGGTCGCATCGACGGCGAGAACAACAAGGTGCTGCTGGCGGCTTCCCGCTTCGGTCAGCAGAGCGATGACTGGGGCATGGCCTTCATTCGCGGTGGCTGGCTCAATCCGGACGGCATCTTGCCCCGCTCCGGCCTGCAGCGGGTGGGCTGGCGGCTCAAGGATCAGACCCTGGAGCGGCTGAGCTACGCCTATCCGGATCCGGTGATAGGCACTGAGCCGCGCATTCAACCCGTGCTCAAGGGGGTGACGGCGCTGCGACTCTATTTCTACGACAAGGGGATGTGGAAGGAGGAGTGGACCCAGCGCGATCTCTTGCCCTACGGGCTGGCGGTGGAGCTGGATCTGGAGGATTACGGCACCATTCGCCGGCAGTTCCTGATTGGGGCCGGTGGTCAGAGGGCCGAGAATGGCGGCTAAGCGTCGCTCCCGTCCCGCCCGTCAGGGGGGCATGGCCCTGTTGGTGGTGCTGCTGATCCTCTCGGTGATGGTGATCATCGCCAGCAACATGAGTGGCCGCTTGCAGCTCGAGCTGCGCCGTACCAGCAACCTCACCATCGGCAAGCAGGCCTGGTGGTACGCCATGTCGGCGGAGGCGCTGGTGATCAAGGTGCTCAACCAGGACTTCAAGGACGATCCCGAGGTGGTGAACCTGAGTCAGAACTGGGCACGGGAAGACGGTGTCTTCCCGGTGGATGACGGCACCCTGTCCGGTCGGGTGCGGGATCTGCAATCCTGCTTCAACCTCAACAGCCTGAGCGTGGCGAAGAAAGAGGGGGAGGATGGGGACAACCTGGAGTCGCAGCCCTATCCGGTCAAGGCGTTCCGCGCCCTGCTCGTGGCGCTGGAGGTCGAGGAGTACGAGGCGGTGCAACTGACCGATGCCATCCGCGACTGGACCGATAAGGATACCCAGCTGGTCTCCAGTTACGGGGCCGAGGATGCCTATTATGAGGGGCTCAATCCCCCCTATCTGGTGGCCAACCAGTGGATGCTGGGCACGGATGAACTCAGAGCCGTGCGAGGCATGACGGGGGCGCTCTACGCCCGGCTGGCTCCCTACGTCTGCGCCTTGCCCAACGACAAGCTGCTGATAAACATCAACACCATCAAGCCGGAGCGGGCGGCCCTGCTGGTCGGCCTCTATCAGGGCAAGATAGGGCTGGATGATGCCAAGCAGGTGTTGACCAGCCGCCCCAAGAAGGGCTGGAAAGAGAAGAAGGCCATGACGGATCAGCTGCCGGTGCAACCGGGCTCCGTCAATGGCCTGGACGCCGTGCTGGACATCAAGAGCAGCTACTTCGAGGCCAGCCTGCTGGCGGAAGTGGGTGATGCGCGGGCACGTCTGAAGACGGTGTTCCAGCGTGGCAAGGACGGTAAATTGGTGATGCTGCGTCGTCTGAGTGACGGCGCCGAATAACAGGGAGTGGGGGAGCCGCAGGCGGCCCCCGGTCCCGCCCCTTATCAAGGCCGCAGCCCAAGGCTGTGGCCCCGCCCGTCCACCAGGATGCCGGCGGGCATGGCAGGAGAACTATTTGTGAGCGAGAGTCTGGTCATCCGACTGGGGACCCATGCACAGCAGCCGGTAGAGTGGCTGGTGTGGTCGACGCAGGAGCAGGAGATCATCGCCTCCGGCACCCTGGCGTCCGCCCACGCCCTCGGCGAGCTGCAGGAGCGTGCCGGTGGCCGTCCCGTGGTGACCCTGGTGCCGGGCAGCGATCTCATCTTCCGGCGGGTCAGTCTGCCGGGTAAATACAACCGCCAGGCAGCGGCGGCCCTGCCTTATCTGCTGGAAGAGCAGATCGCCTCCGATGTGGACGCCCTGCACCTGGTGGTGCTCGGTCATCAGGGCAGCGACGTGGATCTGATGGCAGTGGACAAGGCCAAGATGCAGACCTGGCTCGGCTGGTTGCAGCAGGCGGGTCTCAAGAGCCTGCAGTTGTTGCCGGACGTGCTGGCCCTGCCGCTGGTGGCCGATGGCTGGTCTGCCCTGCAGCTGGGGGACGCCTGGCTGCTGCGCCAGGGCCCTCATCAGGGCATAGTGGCGGAGGAGTCCCTGCTGACCATGTTGCTGGCGACCCAGGCCGAGCCTGTCACCATCCACAGCCATACGCCGCCCCCTGCCATGGCCGGTGCCAACTGGCTGGCGGCGGATCCCGAACTGCCCATGCTGCTGCTGGCCAAGGGGGCGCTGACCTGCCAGGCCAACCTGTTGCAGGGCCCTTACCGGCCCCAGACCGAATACTCCCGCTACTGGTTGCAGTGGCGCAAGGTGGCCGTGGTGGCCGGCCTCTTGTTGCTGGTCGCCCTGACCCAGCGCGGTGTGCACCTCTATCAGCTGGCGGAGCAGGACAAGGCGCTCAAGGCCGAGATCCGGCAGGTCTATACCCGGATTTTTCCCGGGGAGACCCGCATCGTCAACATCCGCAGCCAGATGACCCAGCACCTCAAGATGCTGGGGCAGGCACCGCAAGACGGCGTCTTGCTGCTGCTGACCGAGCTGGCTCCTGTGTTCGCCGAGGTGCCGGGTCTCAAACCTGAGGTGCTGCGCTTCGATGCGGCGCGCGGCGAGCTCAGGTTGCAGGTCACTGCCCCCGGTTTCACCGAGATAGAGCGTTTCCGAGAGCTCGCGGGCAAGCACTTCGAGGTGCAGCAGGGGGAGGTGCGCAGCACAGAGGGCAAGGTCGAAGGGGCACTGGTGCTCAAGGGTAAATCATCATGATGGACAAACTGCAAGGCTGGTGGCGTGGCATCAGCACCCGTGAACAGCGGCTGGTGGCGGTGGGGGGCAGCTTCCTGCTGCTCGGGCTCTGCTACTGGGCCATCTGGCAGCCGATCGCCAATCGCATCGCCGAGCGGGAGCGGCAGGTCGTCAACCAGCAGCAGACGCTCGCCTGGCTCAAGGAGAAGGGGCAGGAGGTGCTGGCCATGCAGGCCAGCAGCGGTCGCCAGATAGACACCAGCGGCACCCTGGACGGGGTGGTGAACCGCACCGCCTTCAACCAGAAGATCAAGATAGCGCGGCTGCAACCCCAGGGGCAGGAGCTGCAGGTGTGGATCGACACGGTCCCCTTCGACGATCTGCTGCTCTGGCTCGCGACCCTCTCGGATCAGCACGGGGTCCAGGTGCAGATCATCGAAGTGGCCAGGGAGAACCTGGCACCGGGTCTGGTCAAGGTGAGGCGCCTGCAATTGAGCCGCCCCCAATGACGCATGGCATCTCGATAGCCGGCCTGCTGCTGCGGGCCGCCAACGATAATCTGGTTTCGAGCCTGGACAAGGTCGGACATATGCAGCCGAGTCGTCAAAAATGAAGCGTAAAATTCTAATTTCAGCCCTGTTTTTGGTGACCTATCTCGGTTTTCTTCTGGCGCAACTGCCCGCCTCCCTGGTGGTCCGTTATCTGCCGCTGCCCCCCAATCTGGTTCAACTGGAAGGGGTAAGCGGCACCCTCTGGAGCGGCCAGGTGGCACGCCTGCAATACGCCAGCGAATCCCTGACCCAGCTGCGCTGGGATCTCAACGGCTGGTCCCTGCTGCGCCTCGCTCCCGAAGCCTCCCTGCGCTTTGGCGATCGCGCCGGGCTCAACGGTCAGGGGATTGTGGGCTGGAATGGGGCGGCCTTCGGTCGTGACCTCACCCTCAATGTGCCCGCGCCCTGGCTGCTGGAGCGGTTGCCCATGCGGCTGCCCTTCCCGCTGACGGCGGCGGGCCAGTTGCAGCTCAAGGTGGATCAGTTCGCCCAGGGCAACCCCTGGTGTGATGATCTCTATGGCAACCTCTACTGGTACGATGCCGTGGCTGATACCCCGGCGGGCAAGCTGCCCCTGGGGGATCCCGAGGTCAAGCTGACCTGTCTGGATTCCCGCCTGGTGGCCGAGCTCAAGCAGGGCTCGGAGGCGGTGCAGGTGCAGGGCAAGCTGGAGCTGCAGGCCAATCGCCAGTATCTGTTCCAGGGAACCCTCAAGCCGGGGCCCGAGCTACCGGATCAGATGAAGCAGGGACTGCCCTTCCTCGGTCAGCCCGATGGGCAGGGGCGCTTCCCCCTGCGCTATCAGGGCCGGATCTGAGGCTTTATGGATAAACAAACACCCCGCTGCTGCGGGGTGTTTTGTTATGGGGCTGGGGAGAGCTGGTCCTGAACAGTACCAGGCTCGGGCGCCGTGATCAGATGGTTGAGGAAGAAGCTGAACAGCTCGGCCTGTGAGCCGATGCGCAGCTTGCCGTAGAGATGCTTGCGGTGGTTTTTCACCGTGCCGGTACCGATGGCGAGTGCGTCGGCGATGGCCTCGGTATCCAGCCCCTGCAGCAGCAGGGCGGCGACCTGGCGCTCGCGCCGGGTCAGCAACTCTGCGCCTATGCTGGCCATGCCATCGGCGATCGCCTGCCTGAGCATGGCGCCATCCTGGCTTGCTGGGTTGGCCTTGGCGGCGCTCTGTGCCAGCAAGGGCTCGGCTTGCCGCCAATGCTGGCGGCAGAGGGAGTGCAGCAGGGGGAACAGGGCTTCCAGCCTGGCCCGCTCACTCTGGCTCAGGGCCCGGCGTTTGCCGAGCCGACCGAGGAACAGCACCAGGGTCAGCCTGGGTCGGATGGGCAGGATCAGCCCCACCTCCTCCTGCCAGCCGGTGGCCTGATAGAAGCGTTGGCGATAGTCCGGATCGAGGGGGCCGCGGGACACCTCGGCCAGGGTCCAGACCCCGGCCGCCAGCCCGTTTGCCAGCGCCTGCATAAAGGGATCCTGACCGAAGTGACCGGCGAGGTAGCGATCGAACAGCAGCTCCCGCTGATGGCTGAGGTTGTCATAGAGGTAGACGGGCCTGCGCTCCATCCCGAGCAGCAGGGCACAATCGAACGAGACCTGCTGCTGGATGAGGCGCACCAGGGCGGCCGGGAAGGCGCTGCCATGCAGGGCATCGACGGCATCGGTCAGGGCGCTAGTGAAGGCGGCGTGGGTCATGACGAGTCTGGATCCAGAGAGGGGACAGGCCCCGTATGAGCGCATGCTAGCACGTAGTGGCAAAACTGTCCCTCAGGGGACATATCTGCGCCGCCCCCGAGGAGAGAGGATGAAGGTTTTCCCCCGCAGTTTGGAGAAACCATGACAGACCCTCACTTGCTCGATGAGCTGACCCAGCGCGGGCTTATCGCCCAAAATTCAGACCCCCAGGCGCTCGCCGCTCATCTGAGCGATCCGCGTACCCTCTATTGCGGCTTCGATCCCACCGCCGGCAGCCTGCATATAGGCCACCTGGTGCCGCTCCTGATGCTGCGCCGCTTCCAGCTGGCCGGCCACAGACCGGTGGCCCTGGTGGGGGGCGCTACCGGCCTCATCGGGGATCCCAGCTTCAAGGCGACCGAGCGCAGCCTCAACAGCGGCGACACCGTGCAGGGCTGGGTCGCCAGCCTGTCGGCCCAGATCGCCGCCCTGTTGCCGGCGAGTGACGGTCTGGCGGCGCCGCAACTGGTCAACAACGCCGACTGGATGGGGCAGATGTCGGCCCTGGACTTCTTGCGCGATGTGGGTAAGCACTTCTCGGTCAACGCCATGCTGGCGCGGGAATCGGTGCGCCAGCGCCTCGCTCGCCCGGATCAGGGCATCTCCTTTACCGAGTTCTCCTACGCCCTGCTGCAATCCCAGGACTTCGCCGTGTTGCACGAGAAGCTCGGCTGCACCCTGCAGATCGGCGGCAACGATCAGTGGGGCAACATCACCAGCGGCATGGATCTCACCCGCCGCCTGCATCAGGCCCAGGTGTTTGGCATGACGTTGCCCCTCATCACCAAGGCGGATGGCACCAAGTTCGGCAAGACCGAAGGGGGCGCCATCTGGCTGGATCCGGCGCTCACCTCCCCCTACGCCTTCTACCAGTTCTGGCTTGGCACGGCGGACGAGGATGTGTACCGCTTCCTGCGCTACTACAGCTTTATGCCGCTCACGGCGATTGAAGCACTGGAGGTGGAAGATGCCAACCGTCAGGGTCGCAAGCGGGCGCCCCAGGTGCTGGCGGACGAGCTGACCGCCCTGGTGCACGGTGAGGCCGCGCTCGCCCAGGCGCAGGCCATCAGCGAGCTGCTGTTCAGCGGGCGGGTGGATGCGCTCGGCGAGGCGCAGCTCGCACAGCTCGCCGCCGGTGGTCTGCCGACCACGCCCTGGCAGGCCGACGGGGATCTGGTGGCGCTGCTGGTGACGACCGGGCTTGCCGCTTCCAAGCGGATCGCCCGCGAGCTGCTGGCGGCCGGTGCCATCACCCTCAACGGCCGTCCGGTCGAAGGGTGCGAACTGGCCGAGACCGACTGGCGCTTTGGCCGCTACCTGCTGCTGCGCCGGGGCAAGAAGCAGTACCACCTGGTGTTGCGTTCATAGACTAGGTGCTTCCTGGCCCCCGGCTCGCGGATGACGTAGCCGAGGGGGGTGAGCTGGTAGGGGTTGGCCATTTTCTGCTGCGCGACCTGTTGCTGCGCTTATAGGGTGGGCGCCTCCTGTCCCCCCAGCTCGCGGATGACATGATCGAGGAAATGGGTGATGAGGGCCGAGTCGGCACGTCTCTGGGTATAGAGGGCGTAGAAGTGAGCCCCCTTGGGTCGGTAGTCCGGCAGCACCTCGCCAACCGATCCATCGGCCAGCTCGCTGGCCACCAGGTAGCGGGGCAGGCGAGCGATGCCGAGCCCCTGGCGCATCGCCTGGTGGATGGTCTTCTTGTTGCTGAAGGCGAGCTCGCCCGCCACCTCCAGAGGGATCTCGCTGCCCTGATGGAGCAGGGTCCAGCGCTCGTGGCGATCGTAGTCCCGGCTGCGGGTGATGAGGCTGTGTTGCAGCAGATCCTGCGGCTGGTGCAGGAGCGGGTGGCTGGCGAGATACCCCTGACTGGCGCAGAGCACCAGCTCGTCCGGCACTATGGGGCGGGCCAGATAGGGCTCGGAGTGCAGCTCAGTGCTGCGAAAGGCGACGTGGATGTTGTCGCGCAGCAGATCGGCCCTGTGATTGGAGAAGTCGGCGATGAGGCGCACCTCGGGGTGGCTGGCGCGAAAGCGCAGCAACACAGGGGTCAGCACTACCTCTCCCCAGAGGTCAGGCGCCGTGATCCTGAGCTCCCCGCAGAGGCTCTGGCGCCGCCGTTGCAGACCGTCCAGCAGTGCTTCGTGCAGGGCTATCATCTGGTCGGCCTGGCGGTAGACCAGCTCCCCCGCATCGGTCAGCTGCACCCGGCGGGTGGTACGGCTGAGCAGCACGGCGCCCAGGCTCTGCTCCAGGTGGCGCAGATCCTTGGAGGCCTTGCTCGGGGTGATGCCGAGGTGGCTGGCCGCCGCCGCGAAGGAGCCAAAGCGGCTGATGGCCACCAGCAGGCGCATCAGATAGAGGGTGTCGAGTTTGTGGTTGTCCATGGGGCGTCCGATATTGTGTCCTGTTGGGAATGAATGTCTTTCCTTTGGCTATGATTATGTCTTTTTGGGCTTGGATTATAGTGGCGCCAATCTGATCAAGACGCCAGGAGAGAGACCATGGACAAGCGGTTGAACCAGGATTTTCATTTCGAACGGGCTGGCCTGCGGCTCAAGAACCGGGCCGTGCTGGCTCCGCTGACCCATAACATGAGCCAGGACAACGGGGATCCCAGCCGGGCCGAGCTCGACTGGCTGGCTCGCTGCGCCCGTGGCGGGTTCGGCATGCTGATCGCCGCCGCGACTCAGGTGCAGCCGGGTGGACGCTGCTGGCAGGGACAACCGGCCCTGATGACGGATGCCCAGCAGGCCGGCTTCGCCGAGCTGGCACAACAGGCCGAGGCCAACGGGGCTTTGGCCCTGATCCAGCTCCATCATGGCGGGGTGCGCGCCCAGCCGGCACTGAACGGCGGGGCTCCTGTGGGCCCCAGTGCCATGGCGGCGGGGGATCGCTACCCACTCGGGGTACAGGCGCTGACGGAGGCGGAGATCCTCGGCCTCATCGACGCCTTCGTGCGGGCCGCCGAGCGCGCCCACGGGGCCGGTCTGCATGGGGTCGAGTTGCACGCCGCCCACCATTTTCTGCTCTGCAATTTTCTCAATCCCCTGCTGAACCGGCGGGAGGATGAGTGGGGCGGCAGCCTGGCTAACCGAGCGCGCCTCCTGATCGCCATAGTGCGGGGCATCCGGGCCCGACTGCCCCGCACCTTTCTCGTCGGGGTACGGCTGTCGCCAGAGAGCTATGCCAAGGTCCAGGGCATCAGTCTTGCCAACCAGCTGGCGCTGGCCGGACTGTTGGCAAAGGAGGATATCGACTACCTCCACTTCTCCATGGGGGACAGCTTCAAGGAGGTGGACGGGGATCGAGGCAAGGGCTCTTTGCTCACGGCGGTGCACGAAGGGGTGGCGGGCCGGGTGCCGCTGATGGTGGCGGGCAGGATCCGGGATGCGGACTCGGCCGGGCTGGCCCTGGCCGGCGGCGCGGATCTGGTGGCGGTGGGCTCGGCGGCCATCGGCAATCCGGACTGGATGCAGAAGGTGAGCCGCGCCCTGCCGCTGCGCCAGCCCCCCTTCGCGGCGACCCTGCTGACGGAGCTTGGCTTCACGGCGAGCGCTCTGGATTACCTCGGCAGCCTGCCCGGGCTGGTCGCCCAGAACGAGAAGGTGGGGGCCTTATGAGCGAGTGGACCCTGTTGTGGATGTTTGTTCCCACCTTCTTTCTCATCTCCGCCTCCCCCGGCCTGTGCATGATGCTGGCCATGAGTTTCGGGGCCAGCCTGGGGCTGAGGCGGACCCTCTGGGTCATCACGGGTGAGCTGGTCGGGGTGGCCCTCATCGCGCTGACCGCCTTGCTGGGCTACACCCGGGTGCTGGTGGAGCATCCGGCCCTGCTGCAGGGCTTCAAGTATGGCGGGGCACTCTACCTGCTCTGGCTGGGAGTCATGGGCTGGCGTGCCAGCCGCGGCGGTGCACTGATGCCCGAGGCGGATCGGGGGCTGCTGGCCCTGGCGCTGCGTGGCTTCACCGTCGCCATCTCCAACCCCAAGTCCTGGCTCTTCATGATGACCCTGCTGCCCCCCTTTATCAGTCCGGATCTGGATGTCGGCCGCCAGACCCTGGCCTTCGTCACCCTGATAGTGCTCATCGAGTGCGTCAACCTGCTGCTCTATGCCTATGGGGGGCAGAAGGCAAACCGCTTGTTGCAAGGGCAGGGGCGGGGGGATCTGCTCGGGCGACTCTCTTCCCTGCTGATGATGGGCATCGCCCTCTACTGGCTGCTGGGGTGAGAGGATGAGAGGGCGGCCACGGATGGGCCGCCTCTCGTTCAGGCTATGAGGGGCAGCAGCTCGGCGTAATCCTTGAGGGCCGGGAAGCGACGGAACTGCAGCGGCGGCATGGCGCTGTCGGGCTGGTGGATACCGAGCTGGTGGGCAATGCCGTAGTCGGCGGAGGCGACCAGGATCCGCTCGCTGTCGTCGACAAAAAGGGTACGGGCGGGATCGAAAGGCACGCGCTCGGCCAGAGCCTGCCAGCTCTCTTGGCTCTCTTTTGACCAGCCGAGCTCATGGCTGCTGACGATCTCGTCTAGATGCTCATCGAGCCCGAGTTGTTCGATCTTGACCGCCAGGCTGGCCGGGTGGGCGTTGGTGAACAAAACGCGGCGCTTGCCGGCGGCCTTGAGGGCGGCGAGGAAGGGAATGACGTTGGGGCGCCACTGGATCTTCCCCAGGATCTCCTGCTTCATCCCCCGGATATCCAGGCTCAGGGTCTGGCTCCAGTAATCCACACAGTACCAATTCAGGGTGCCGGCCACCGCCTCGTAGTGGGCGTCGATGCGCCGCTTAGCCTCATCCGGCGCTAGGTTGTGGCGCTCGGCATAGCGGGCCGGGACCAGGGTCTGCCACAGGTGGCTGTCAAAATGCAGATCGATCAGGGTGCCATCCATGTCGAGCAAAACGGTATCAATCTGGTGCCAGGGCAGTGAGGTCGGCATGCATATCCCTTCTTGTAACAAAGATGCGGAAAAAAGAGCGGCATTATAACGGATTTTTCAGACCGCTTTCCCCGCCTTGCCCCGTGGTGTTCACTCGGGGAGTCGTTTACTCTTGAAGCACGATTTTTTAACGAGCAGCGTCCCCCATGAGTGAGCACCACAAGAGCAAACCTGAACACATTCGTGTGGATATGATCGCTCACGACAAGAGCAAGCCGGAGATCCTCAAGGCCGAGATAGTGGCCGAGAGCCGTCTGTTCAAGGTGGAGTCCCTGCACCTCAAATTCAGCAACGGGGAGGAGCGTGTCTACGAGCGCATGCGCGGCGGCAACCGGGGCGCCGTCATGGTGGTGCCCATGCTGGATGCGCACACCTTGCTGCTGGTGCGCGAATACGCGGCGGGCACCCACTCCTATGAGCTCGGCTTCCCCAAGGGGCTGATCGATCCGGGCGAAAACGCCTTCGAGGCGGGCAACCGTGAGCTGATGGAAGAGGCCGGCTTTGGCGCCAACAGCCTGGTGCCCCTCAAGCAGGTGTCCCTCGCCCCCGGCTACTTCTCCAGCCGGATGGACATCTTGCTGGCCCGGGATCTCTACCCGGAGCAGCGCATCGGCGATGAGCCCGAGCCCCTCGAGGTGATCCCCTGGCCGCTGAACCGTATCGACGAATTGCTGGCGCGACCCGACTTTACCGAGTCGCGCAGCATCAGCGCCTTGTTGCTGGCCCAGAAGTGGCTGGCGGAGCAGGGAAATGAGCGCCCATAGGGGCGATGAGCAAGAGAAACAGAGGGTAGCGAGATGCAGGAGTTGTTGGCCTGGGTGCCTGGGGTCAAGGAGATCGCCCGCGAAGCGGGACGGATCCTTCACGAAATCTATCACGGCGGTCAATTCGAGCGTCAGCTGAAGGAGGATGCGACCCCGGTCACCAGTGCCGATCTTGCTGCCGATGCCTACCTCAAGGGAGCGCTGTCGG
Organism: Aeromonas lusitana; assembly: GCF_002812985.1. Taxonomy (GTDB): domain Bacteria; phylum Pseudomonadota; class Gammaproteobacteria; order Enterobacterales; family Aeromonadaceae; genus Aeromonas; species Aeromonas lusitana. The sequence goes on along the minus strand of NZ_PGCP01000026.1, from coordinate 2,371 downwards.
CGCTCACTCCCCATATTCCCGTGCTGACCGAAGAGGCGGCGGACGTGCCCTTCAGCCAGCGGGCCAACTGGCGTCAGTACTGGCTGGTGGACCCGCTGGACGGCACCGGCGAGTTCATCGCCGGCAGCGGCGACTTCGCCACCCTGATCGCCCTGGTGCAGGACAATGCACCCGTGCTCGGGGTCATCTATGCGCCGGAGTCCGACGTGCTCTACTGGGCGGTGCGCGGCCACGGCGCCTTCAAGGAGGCGGGGGGTGAGGTTTACCCCATCAGCGCCATGCACCACGAGCACGATCAGCCGGACGCCCTGGTGGTGGCCATCAGCCGCCGGCAGAAGCTGGAGCGGCTGACCCGGCGCCTCAACCCGGCCATCAACTACGAGCTGATCCCGCTCGGCTCCAGCTCCCTGAAGTCCTGCCTGGTGGCGGAAGGGGCCGCCGATTGCTACGTGCGCCTCGGCCCCACCGGCGAGTGGGACACCGCCGCCGCCCAGTGCATCGTCGAGGCGGCCGGGGGGCGCATCCTCAGCCTGGCGCTGCAGCCGCTGAGCTACAACGAGACGGAGTCGCTGGAGAACCCGGACTTCATCGTGATGGGGGACCCGGGTCTCGCCTGGGGCAAGATACTGGTCAGCTGATGGGGCCGGGATCCCGGCGCCGACATCGCAAAGGGCGGCCTCAGTGTCGCCCTTTGCATTAGCGTGATCCTCTGCCTGATGGCGACTTTGACAGGGATATTCGCTGGTAAATGCGAGTCGTGGCAGTGGATCATCATACCCAGCCGGAGTAACTTGGTGGGTCGCTACATGTAATTCTGCAAATACTCAATCTGTCAAAATAAAAAATCATCCCGATCGTTAATTTTGGTTTTATGTATCGTAAAAACCAGAATGTCAGGATATATAGAATTACAGTGCCCGATTCTCCTTCCCAATCTCACTGGCTGAGGCTGGCTTTGGCAGTGATATCTGCCAGTCCCCATTTTTGAGAATTAAATTCTGAAGTAGCACAATAACTGCAGATTAAAATACTGGTTATGAGTGAATTATCGATGAGTTTATCTGCAGAGGTCACAGCGGAGCTATCCGGTTCCCCATCCGTCTCCACCCACACCGGCTGGCGTCGTCACGACACCCACTGGGTCATCAGCCTGTTTGGCACCGCCGTCGGCGCCGGCATCCTGTTCCTACCCATCAACCTGGGGCTCGGCGGGATCTGGCCCCTCATTATCGTCGCCGTGCTGGCCGGTCCCATGACCTTCCTGGCCCACCGTGGCCTGGCGCGCTTCGTGCTCTCCTCTTCTCGCCCCCAGGCGGATTTCACCGAGGTGGCGGAGGAGCATTTCGGCAAGATGGCCGGCCGCCTCATCTCGGTGCTCTACTTCCTCTCCATCTTCCCCATCCTGCTCATCTACGGCGTCGGTCTGACCAACACGGTGGAGAGCTTCATGATCAACCAGCTCGGCCTGGCCACCCCGAACCGGGTGATGCTCTCCGGCGTGCTGGTGTTTGCCATGATCGCTGTGATGCTGGCCGGTGAGAAGGCCATGCTGCGGGCCTTCGCCTTCATGGTTTACCCGCTGGCGGCCATTCTGGCGGCGCTCTCTTTCTACCTCATCCCCCAGTGGCACTGGCCACAAATGGTGGCGTTTGAGGGCGCGAGTTTTCTCAACACCGTCTGGTTGGCGCTGCCGGTGACGGTATTCGCCTTCAGCCACGCCGCCGCCATCTCGGGTTTTGCCAACGTGCAGCGCCGGGAATACGGCGAGCAGGCGGAGGCCAAGAGCGGCCTGATACTGCGCAACACCACAATCATGCTGGTAGGCTTCGTGCTGTTCTTCGTCTTCTCCTGCGTGCTGAGCCTCTCCCCGGCCCAGCTGGCCGAGGCCAAGGCCCAGAACGTCTCCGTGCTCTCCTACCTCGCGAACATCACCGACAACCCTGTGATAGTGACTTTGGGGCCGCTCATCGCCTTTATCGCCATCAGCTCCTCCTTCCTCGGCCACTTCCTCGGTGCCCGCGAGAGCTTGAAAAGCCTGATCGCCAAGCCCACCGGTTTGTCGCTGCCCAAGGCGGACAAGCTCGGCATCGCCCTGATGTTCTTCGCCATCTGGGGTGCTGCGGTGATCAATCCCGGCATCCTCGGCCTGATGGAGACCCTCTCCGGCCCCGTCATCGCCATGATCCTGTTCATCATGCCGGTGGTGGCCATCTACAAGGTGGAGGCGCTGGCGCGTTTTCGTCAGGGTTGGGCCAACGGCTTCATCCTGCTGACCGGTACGCTGGCGGTGTCGGCGCTGCTGTTCAGCCTGCTGAAGTAACACATGGCCTCTGGCTAGAGGCAGAAATATGAAAAGAGGCGACCCCGGGGT
>NZ_PGCP01000025.1 GCF_002812985.1 Aeromonas lusitana | reverse complement strand
AAGAGACAGGTTTCTGGCCTTGTAGCAAGTGCATGAACTACTTACAAATTCAGTGATAGCGACCCACCTTACCGGTGACAGTCGTTATTCACGTCAGCTTTCCGAGATTGAAGAATTTGCCTGGCGGCCATAGCGCCGTGGAACCACCTGATCCCATGCCGAACTCAGAAGTGAAACGCGGTAGCGCCGATGGTAGTGTGGCATTCGCCATGCGAGAGTAGGACACTGCCAGGCACCCAATTAGAAGAAGCCCGCTCATCTGAGCGGGCTTTTTTATTGGCTGGGATTTGGGAAGGGGCAAACATTCTGTCCATCCAGAGCCTGTTTATCAGACAACTGCATCGTAAAACAATATCAATTCAGTCAAATACACTGCCTTCTATGCCTCCGATTACCTATCTCCTGCCTGTTTTTCGCGCCACACTACCGGACTACCGGACTACCGGACTACCGGACTACCGGACTACCGGACTACCGGACTACCGGACTACCGGACTACCGGACTACCGGACTACCGGACTACCGGACTACCGGACTATTGCGTCTGCTCGTATCTTCTCTCCACCCCATATACAAGGCGGCTATGCCTTGCATTGATTATCACTCTTACCCGAAACGGGCGTGGTGAGGAAGGTCATCAACATTGCCTGAAACGGGCGTGGCCAGATAGGTAATTGCCACTCCTTGAAATTGTTGGGATCAGGCAGGTAATCACCATTGCCCGAAGTGGATACACGCAGGTCGATGTACCGGATGCAACAAGGACTCTTTGGCCCGTATTCCTTTTCCTGCCCTGACATCCCATGGTTCGAGACTTCTCCGTTCACCCTTGTTTTGAATATAAAAAGTACAGAATGTGATACCCCTACCTTTCTTGCCTGGCCCGCTCTGCTTTAATGCCTCTGCCCACATTCGATTGGGCCAAGGAATCACAATAATCTGAGGAATGGACACATGTTCAAGAGAACAGTAACGATGATGCTGGCGGCGGGAACCCTGGTATTAGGCGGTTGCGCATCTAGTGGTGGCGCTGAACAAGGGGCGGACAACAGCGATTTTGGCGGCAAGTCCATCTACCTGCGTGGGGAGATGAATGACTGGATGGCCAACGATGAGACCAAGGTGGTCAAGGTGGCCGACAAGCTGTACATGGCCAAGGGCACACTCAAGAAGGAGTGGGCACCTTACAAGTTCAAGTTCGGTGACTCCGGCTGGAGCTGCGGTACCAACTTTGGCTACAAGAGCCCGAGCGATGGCGTGGCCGTGCTGGGCGGCGAGCCGGTGCCGGTCAACCCCTGCTCCAAGTACGAGGACATGAAGTTCTCGCCGGAGACGGATGGGGTGTATGAGTTCTATCTGAACCTGGCCGGTGAGACCCCGACCGTCTACGTCAAGAAGCCCTGATCATGCTCCCCGGGGAGCCAATCCCCGGGCGATGAAACTGTGATATGCCCTGGCCCAGAGACCTGCTGGCCGGGGCATTTTTTTGGGCAGGCACTATGCTTCATCATAGGGTGAATACTATATATAGTGTTTTTGTATTTCACATTCACCTATTTGTTGTGTTTTGATCCCTGTCATGACGCTGATGCACTCACATAAGGTGGCTTGAAAATGGCTAAATCCAATCCGGTGCTGGAGACAGATCCCGGCACCGCTCTCATTCCCCTGCAGGAAACCTCTCTCGAGATCTGGGACAGCAAGTATCGCCTCAAGCGCAAGGACGGGGCTCCCATCGACGGCTCGGTTGACGAGACCTACCAACGGGTGGCCCGCGCCCTGGCCGCACAGGAGCACGAGCCTGATGCTTGGTATGAGCCCTTCCTGTGGGCGCTGCGCAGCGGGGCCATCCCGGCGGGGCGCATCACCTCCAATGCGGGGGCCTTCGAGCACAAGCCCGCCACCTCCACCATCAACTGCACCGTCTCCGGCACCATAGAAGATTCCATGGACGACATCCTCGGGAAGGTGCACGAGGCGGGGCTGACCCTGAAGGCGGGTTGCGGCATCGGCTATGACTTTTCCACCCTGCGCCCACGCGGTGCCTTCGTCTCCGGCGCCGGTGCCTACACCTCAGGGCCTCTCTCCTTCATGGATATCTACGACAAGATGTGTTTCACCGTCTCGTCCGCCGGCGGTCGCCGCGGCGCCCAGATGGGGACCATGGATATCCGCCACCCGGACGTCGTCGAGTTCATCCAGGCCAAGCGAGAAGATGGTCGCCTGCGCCAGTTCAATCTATCCCTGCTCATCACAGAGGAGTTCGTCAAGGCGGTGAAGGAGGATGCCCCCTGGACGCTCATCTTCCCCTACACGGCGAAAGAGGTGGAGCAGGACGGGATCGCGCTGGACGACCCAGAGCAGGTGATCTGGGCCGACTGGCCGAACAAGGAAGGGGTGGTCATCAACGAATTGGGGCAAGTGGCCTGCAAGCGCTACAAGACGCTTCCAGCCAAGAAGCTCTGGAACGTCATCATGAGTTCCACCTACGACTACGCTGAGCCCGGTTTCATCCTGATCGACAAAGTGAACCAGATGAACAACAACTGGTTCTGCGAGGAGATCCGCGCCACCAACCCCTGCGGCGAGCAGCCGTTGCCCCCCTATGGCGCCTGCCTGCTGGGCTCGGTCAACCTGACCAAGTTTGTGCGCAATCCCTTCACCGAGCAGGCGAGCTTTGACTGGCCCGCGTTTCGCAAGGTGGTGGCCATCTTCACCCGCATGCTGGACAACGTGGTGGAGATCAACCAGCTGCCGCTGGCTAAACAGCGGGAAGAGATCATCAATAAGCGTCGTCACGGCATGGGCTTCCTCGGGCTTGGCTCGACCCTCGCCATGCTGCGGATAAAATATGGCTCCGCCACCTCCGTAGCCTTTACCGAGGAGGTCTCCCAGGAGCTGGCCATGACCGGCTGGCGCGAGTCTTTGGCCCTGGCGAGGGAGAAAGGGCCGGCTCCCATCATGGAGCAGGAGTTCGAGGTGACCGGCAAGATGCTGCGTCTGCGCCCGGAGATGGCGGCCGATGGCATCAAGATCGGTGACAAGATCAAAGGCCGGGTGCTGCACGCCCGCTATAGCCGCTACATGCAGCAGGTGGCCGAGGTGGATCCCGCCTTGGTGGCCGATCTGGCTGAGGTGGGGGGCCGTTTCACCCATCACAGCAGCATAGCGCCGACCGGGACCATCTCTCTGTCGCTCGCCAACAACGCCAGCAATGGCATAGAGCCGAGCTTCGCCCACCACTACAGCCGCAACGTCATCAAGCCAGGCAAGAAGAGCAAGGAGAGCGTGGACGTCTACTCCTTCGAGCTGCTGGCCTACCGCGCGCTGGTCAACCCAGGCGCCATGCCCTATGGGGAGGATGAGGGGAGCCGGCTGCCGGACTACTTCATCACCGCCGATGACATCAGTCCGACCGAACACGTGGACATCCAGGCCGCGGCCCAGCGCTGGATAGATTCCTCCATCTCCAAGACGGCGAACATCCCGACCGACTTCCCGTTCGAGCAGTTCAAGGACATCTACCTCTATGCTTCTGATTCGGGGCTCAAGGGTTGCACCACCTTCCGCTTCAACCCCGAAGCCTTCCAGGGGGTGCTGGTGAAGGAGAAGGATCTGGAAAATACCCTATACGAGTTCACCCTGGAGGATGGCTCCGTCATCACAGCCAGGGGCAATGAAGAGATCGAATACGATGGGGAGCTGCACACCGCCGCCAACCTCTATGACGCCTTGAAAGAAGGCTATTACGGTAAATTCTGAGGACGACACATGGTCAAGAAGATCGACAGGAAAATCGTCGCTTACAAGGTGCAAACCCGGGACGAGCCGCAAGAAGCGCCGGCGCCGCAGGATGACGTGGTGCAGATGCATGAGACGGTGCTGCGGCCGGAGCGGCTGATGGGCACCACCTACAAGTTGAAGACGCCGGAGCATGTCTCCGAGCACTCACTGTTCATCACCATCAACGACATCATTCTCAACGAGGGCACTGTGCACGAGAGTCGCCGCCCGTTCGAGATCTTCATCAACTCCAAAAGCCTGGAGCACTATCAGTGGATAGTGGCGCTGACCCGCATCATCTCGGCTGTGTTTCGCAAGGGCGGAGATGTCACCTTCCTGGTGGAGGAGCTGAGATCCGTGTTCGATCCCAAGGGGGGTTACTGGAACAAGGGCAAGTACGTTCCCTCCCTGATTGCCGAGATTGGCAACGTGATCGAGACCCATCTCACCGAGATCGGCATGCTCAAGGCCCCAGGGCTGGATGAGCATCAGCAGGCCTTCCTGGCCGAGAAGAAGGCCCAGTTGCAGAGCGAGCAGGAAGAAGCAGCGCAATCTGCTGGCAGCGGTTTCCCCGCCAATGCGGCGCTCTGCTACAAGTGCCACACCAAGGCGCTTGTGCTGAAAGATGGCTGCATGACCTGCTTGAACTGCGGCGATTCCAAGTGCGGTTGAGAAGATAGAGTCTCAAAAAGACCGGCCAATGGGCCGGTCTTTTTTATTGATTGCTTTATATACAATCAGTTGGAACGGCCAAGGGAAATGTTGCGCGACGGTAAAATCGGGGGTAGCGTTGGGAGGTAATAAAACTGTCACGGCCGTGTGGTTTCAATGACATCTGAGATTCACACACGTGGCACCTTCAGTGCCAAGGAGGATGCTTATGGACAATACGGACCGAAAGCTGTTTATCCTGGATACCAACGTTCTGCTTCACGAACCCCTCGCCATCTACTCCTTCAAAGAGCACGACGTGCTCATCCCCATGACGGTGCTCGAAGAGCTCGACAACATCAAGGATCGCCAGAAAGACGTCAGCCGTGATGCGCGGGTCGCCATCCGCGCGCTGGAAGACGTGTTCCGCGATGCCACCCCCGAGCAGATAGTGCAGGGGGTGGCGCTGGCCGGCGAGGCGAGCGGTCACATCTCCATCTTCAGCGATCACCATCTGCCCCAGGATGCCGAGGTGTTCACCGACAAGGAGGCGGACAACCGCATCATCAACGCCGCCCTCTACCTGCAAAAGCATGAGATGAAACGCCAGGTGGTGCTGGTGACCAAAGACATCAACATGCGCCTCAAGGCCAAGGGTGCCGGGCTGGCGCACGTTGAGGACTATCGCAGCGACCAGTTGATCGACGACATCCGTCTGTTGGCCAAGGGCTTCCAGGTGGTGCCAGGCAGCTTCTGGGAGCGGGTCGGCGAGTGCGACAGCGAGACCCACGGCCGGGACACCGTCCATGTGATCGATGCCGAGCTGCTGGAGGGGGTGCACGTCAATCAGTACCTGCTGGACGAGGAGAACTTCTTCGCCGCCCGGGTGCTGAGCCACGACGGTCACAAGATCCGCCTGAAAGATCTGGGCCGGGAGCGGCTGATGTCCCGCAAGGCCTGGGGCGTTCATCCCAAGAACGTCTATCAGGGCATGGCGCTGGATGCCCTGCTGGATCCGCACATCGATCTGGTGATCCTGACCGGCCCGGCCGGTTGCGGCAAGACCTTGCTGGCCATGGCGGCGGCGCTGGAGCTGGTGATCGAGAAGGGGATCTACGAGAAGGTCATCGTCACCCGCAACACCCCGGAGATCGCCGAGAGCATCGGCTTCCTGCCCGGCACCGAAGAAGAGAAGATGATGCCCTGGCTGGCGGCGGTCACCGACACCCTGGAGGTGCTGCACAAGCAGGACGAGAACATGAGCGGGTCCCTGAGCTACATCATGGAGAAGGCCAACATCCAGTTCAAATCCGTCAACTTCATGCGCGGGCGCAGCATCCAGAACACCTTCGTATTGCTGGACGAGTGTCAGAACCTGACCGCGTCCCAGATCAAGACCATCATCACCCGCTGCGGCGAGGGCACCAAGATCGTCTGCTCCGGCAACCTGGCCCAGATTGACTCCAACTACCTGAGCCCGGTGACTTCGGGCCTGACCTATATCGTCGAGCGCTTCAAGGATTTCGACGGCAGTGCCAACATCTTCCTGAACGGGGTGGTGCGCAGCAAGCTCGCCTCCTTCGCCGAGGAAAACCTCTGATTTCACGCAATATCTTCATATGAAAGAGGGAGGCCATTGGCCTCCCTTTTTTGATCCCGCGATCCCGCTTCAGGAAGTGTGCGAGTGACCCAGATAGCGCTGCAGACCCGGGTGATCGCTGTTTTGCAGAATGTCCGGCGTGCCCTGCAGGGCGATGCGCCCCTCGTCCACGAACAGCACCCGATCGGCGATGAGCTGAGCGTCTTCCGGGTTATGGGACACCATCAGCACGGTAATGCCCTGCTCGCAGGCGAGTCGGGCGACCTCCGCCAGCATCTCCCGGCGCAGGGCGGGGTCCAGCGCCGAGAAGGGCTCGTCCAGTAGCAGCAGCGGCTTGCCACGTACCAGGGCGCGGGCCAGGCCGACCCGTTGCTGTTGGCCGCCGGAGAGCTGCTCCGGCAGTCGATCCTGCATGTCGCCGAGTCCGACCCGGGTCGCCGCCTCCTTCACCTGGGCGCGCTGGGCCGGGCTCAGGCGCAGGCCCGGATGCAGGCCGATGGCGATGTTGTCGAATACCGACAGGTGCAGGAACAGGTTGTGATCCTGAAACAGGGTGGTGACGGGGCGCTCGGCGGGGCCGAGCGGCAGCAGGTCGATGCCATCGAAGCTGAGGCGACCGGATTCTACCGGCACGAATCCCGCTATCATGCCGAGCAGGGTCGATTTGCCTGCGCCGCTTGGGCCGATCAGCGCCGTGATCTCCCCCTTGGGCAGGGAGGCGTTGAAGCTGACGCGCCAATCAGGGTAACTGGTTGCCAGATCATCAATTAACAGCATCTTTGACTCCTGTGATATGGCTGGGTGCGCAGACCGCATGTGAAACCGTACCATGGCAGCAAACTCGACTATCCCGCATCCAGATTTTTACCCCCCAGACCCCGCTCCACCAGCCAGAACAGGGAGAAGCAGAAGGTGAGCAGCAGCAGGGCGGTAGCCGCCGCGTCGGTCAGCCGGTAGCTGCCGAGCTGCTGATAGAGCAGCCAGGGCAGGGTGGTGAGGGCCTGGCTGCCGAACATGGCGATGGCGCCGAGATCCCCTAAAGACAAGATCATGGAGAGCGCCATGGCCAGCGCCAGGGGGCGGCGCAGCAGGGGCCATTCGACCAGGCGCAGGCGCTGCAGGCCGCGCACCCCCAGGCTGTCCGCCAGCCTGTCGTACTGGCGTACCACCAGCTGCATGGGGGCGCTCAAGGTGCGCAGCACATAGGGCAGCGCCATCAGGGCGTTGACCAGCACCACCAGCCAGGGGCCGAGGGCGAAGACGTCGGTGAAGGGCATAAACAGGATGAAGAGGCCGGTGCTGAGCACCACCGCCGGGATCATCAGGATCATGGAGCCGCTGGTCTCCCACAGGGCCGCCGCTCGCCGTTTGCGCGCCCGCACCCGCAAGTGGCGGCTGGTGAGCAGCAGAGCGGCGCCGAGCAGAGTGGCCAGGCTCCCCGCCGCCAGCGCGATGCCGAGGGATTGCGCCCCCGCCTGCCACAGCCGGGAGGAACCGAGCGCTGTCAGCAGGCCGGGATTGAAGCCTGCGACCACTATGGCCAGCAGGGGCGGCAGGAAGATGGCGAGGCCGAGGATGAGGGCGGTACCATCCACCCAGCGGGTGCCTGGCTGCTGTCTATCCGGCCGCAGGCAGGGGCGGCGACTGGTGAGGCGACTGGACGGGCTGGTCTGCAACTTGTGTTGCAGCAGCAAGAGGCCCGCGGTCAGCAGCAGCTGCACCAGGGCCAGGCCGCCCGCAGTGGCGAGATCGAAGTCAAAGCGCAGGGCCTGATAGACGGCCACCTCCAGGGTGGTGGACTTGGGGCCGCCGCCGAGCGCCAGCACAGTGGTGAAGCTGGTGAAACAGAGCATGAAGATGAGGCTCGCCAATCCCGGCAGCAGGCCACGTATGATGGGCCACTCCAGCAGCCGGAAGATGTGGGAGGAGCGCATGCCGAGCTGGCTGGCGAGGCGCCAGGAGGACTCGGGAATGCTCTCTATGCCCTGCAAGATGAGGCGCGCCGCCAGCGGCATGTTGAAGAACACGTGGGCCAGCAAGATGCCAAACAGACCGTACAGGTAGTTGCCGGGATCCAGCCCGAGGCTGCGCAGGGCATGGGGCAGCCAGCCCTGGGAGCCGTGCACCGCGACGATACCAAAGATGGCGATGATGACCGGCAGCACCAGGGAGAGGCCGAACAGCTTGAGCAGCAGCCGGCGGCCGCGAAAACGGCGCCGCGCCAGGGCCCGCGCCACCGGAATGGCCAGCCCCAGGCTCAGCAGGGTGGAGAGCAGGGCCTGCCCCAGGCTGAAGCCCAGCACGTGGCGCAGGTAGGGGTCTGCCAGCAGGGTGCTCGGGAGCCCCCCCGCCTGCCACAAGAGAGCGGCGAGGGGGCCGAGGGAGAGCAGCAGGATAACGGCGGTGGCTGCGCTACCCGGCAGCCACCAGAGAGGACGAGAGTGGGGTATCACTGGGTGACGGCTTGCAGCCATTCCCGGATCCAGCCCTTGCGATTGGCGGCTACTTCGTCAGAGGTGAAGCTCAGCGGCTTGGCGACTGTGATCATCTGCTCGAAACCCTTGGGCAACGGGGTGTCTATCACAGGGTACATCCAGTTGCCGCCCGGGATCTCCTGCTGGAAGGCGGGGCTGACCATGAACTGCAGGAAGCGGTCGGCCAGCTTGTCTTGCTTGGCGCTCGCCAGCTTGGCAGCCACTTCCACCTGACGGTAGTGACCCTCTTCGAAGGCGGCGGCCTGGTACTGGGCCTTGTTCTCGGCGATCAGATGATAGGCCGGGGAGGTGGTGTAGGAGAGCACCATGTCAGCCTCCCCATCGAGGAACATGCCATAGGCCTCGGACCAGCCCTTGGTGACGGTGACCGTCTTCTTGGCAAGCTGGGCCCAGGCGGCGGGCGCCTGGTCGCCATAGACGGATTTCATCCACAGCATCAGCCCCTGACCCGGGGTGGAGGTGCGGGGATCCTGGTAGATCACCTTGAGATCGGGGCGCTCCACCAGCTCCTTCAGGCTCTTGGGCGGGGTCTTGAGTTTGTCCTTGTTGTAGACGAAGGCGAAGTAGCCGTAGTCATAGGGGACGAAGGTATCGTCCTGCCAGCCACCCGGCACCTTGAGGGCGGCCAGATCCACATGATGGGGAGCGAACAGGCCGCTCTGCTTGGCCTCGCTCACCAGGGCGTCATCCAGCCCCAGCACCATGTCGGCCTTGCTGTGTTTGCCTTCCAGTCGCAGCCGGTTGAGGATGGCGACCCCGTCTTCCAGCGCCACCAGATTGAGGGTGCAGCCGCACTCCTTCTCGAAGGCCTGTTTGATCTTGGGACCCGGACCCCATTCGCTGGCGAAGGAGCCGTAGGTGTAGACGGTGAGGGTATCGGCGGCGAAGGCCTGGGCACTGAGCAGGCTGGTGGCGACCAGCAGTAGGGTTTTCATCGATGGCACTCCCTGTGGGTTGCGAGCTGCCAGCGGATGAGGGCGCAAAAAACGAGCGCCATGCCTCAAATTCCTCCGCCAGCATTATCTGGATCAGGTTCACGGGTATAATCTCAGCGGTAAACCGCACCCCGTTTGAGAAACGATTCGCATTGTATTGGCCTTCGCGGGGGGAGGCCAGCACTATGTTTGGTGGGCCGCGCCCCGTGAGCCCAACCCCATGGAGGATGCCTGACATGATCACCAGCACCAAGGAAAGGCGCGCCTTTACGCGCATGGTCATCAATGCCCCCGTCACCCTGTTCCAGCATCACAAGGTGCTGGAGGGAGTCTGCCGGGATCTCAGTGCCAACGGCATGGGAGTCGAGGTCAACGAGCACAGTTTCGATGTGGCAATCCCCCTTAGGGTGAGCCTGGCCACCAGCAGCAACCTGCTGCCCCCCTTCGAGGCCCAGGCCCGCATAGTGCGGGTGCTGGAGGAGGAGAAGGGGCTCTTGCTGGCGCTGGAGTTTCTGCCCCAGGCCTGATCCGGCAATATATTTCACTGCTTTTTATCGGTCAGCATCTGCTGGCCGATGTTTTTTTATCTCAGGCAGCATAGCCTGCTGCTGTTAGTGCCCGCATCTTGCCATGTCCGGCCCGTATGACGGGAAAAGGTGGCCGATCTGTGCCTCATCCATACAGCTCTTCCACGGTTTATTGGCTGGCCAGCACGGGTTGCACGCTCAACTGCCGGCTGTCGACCAGCGTCCTGCTGGTGGGGGCCAGCTGACCCATGGGAAGCTGGGCCGGACCGGTCGGCTCCATCAGCAGGTAGGTCTGCCCCTGCCAGCTGAGCACCGCATCTCCCGCCTTGGCGGGCAGGGCGACCCCCAGCAGGGCGTGACCCGGCACGAACAGCATGGCCTGAGGCAGCTCCGGGAAGAGCTGGGCCAGCATGGCCGCCATCAGGGTCACCTTGCTGTCGCAATCCCCCCGGTTCTGCTCCAGCACCTGGCGCGGGGTCAGGAACCCCTTGCCGGCACGGCCTGACTGGCTGTCCAGCAGGGTGTAGGGGATGGCCTGCACGAAGTCGAGCATGAAGGCCACCGTCTGCTGGCGCGCCTCCACCTCGGTCGCACTCTGTCGCTTGAGCTGATCCGCGAGCGGCGCCAGCTCGGCCCGGCTCTCCAGGGCGATGCGCACGTGATCCTGCTTGATGGCGGGCATCCCATCGTATGGGGTGAAACGCTGGAAGTAGTGCTGCTTGAGCCACTCGGCTTCCAGTTTCGCCTGCTCGGGTTTGACCCAGGCCTGGGCTTCCCTCGCCTTGTCGGCGTTGCGGCTCTTGATGCCGAGGGCAAGCTCGGGGCGGGAGAGGGAGAACTGCACCTCGGGGAACTCGATGATGGCCTGTTGCAACAGCTGCTGCAGCATATCTTCCTGCATCCTCTCCGGGCGATAGGCGATGAGGGGCGGCAACTGGCCCGTCTCCAGCCGGTAGCTGAGCTGCTGCGCCTTGCCCTCCCTGTCCTGCCAGCCGACGTTGAGCTGACCGCCGTTGCTGTGAAAATAGCTCTGCCCGGCAGAGGCCGGCAGGGCGAACAGCAGGGCGCAGAGCAGGGCGCAGAGCAGGGGCAGGGGGCTCGCTTTGGTCATTCTCTTCTCCTTGGGTCCTGTCTCGGCCGACTTGGCCGCCGAGCAGGAAATAAAACAGGGAGCCTGGGCTCCCTGTGGATTCTACTCGTTTTATTGCGGGCCGTTTAGAACCCGCTCGGCTGCCTTCTCTCGCCAGCGCCGAGGTGGGTCTTGAACCCTTAGATCCAGCTAGGCTGCTTCGCCTCGAAGGCGCCGATGGCCGCCTCGTGTTGCAGGGTCAGGCCGATGGCATCCAGCCCGTTGAGCAGGCAGTAGCGGCGGAACTCGTCTATCTCGAAACCAAAGCTGAGCGTACCGGCGCGCACCTGGTTCGCCTCCAGATCCACCTCGATCTGCTGGCCCGGGTTGGCCGTGACCAGTTGGAACAGGGCCTCGACTTCTTCGTCTTTCAAACGCACCGGCACCATGCCGTTGTTGATGGCGTTGCCGTAGAAGATGTCGGCGAAGCTCGGGGCTATGATGGTCTTGAAGCCGTAATCCGCCAGCGCCCAGGGGGCGTGCTCGCGGCTCGAGCCACAACCGAAGTTCTCCCGCGCCAGCAGTATGCTGGCCCCCGCGTAACGCGATTGGTTGAGCACGAACTCAGGGTTCGGTTGCTGGCCCGCATCGTCCAGGAAGCGCCAGTCGTGGAACAGGTGCTTGCCAAAGCCGATGCGGTTCACCTTCTGCAGGAACTGCTTTGGAATGATGGCATCGGTATCGACGTTGACGCTGTCGAGGGGGACCGCGATCCCCTTATGTTGCTTGAATCCTGTCATGTTCATTCCCTCTTACAGCGCACGAATATCGGCAAAGTGACCGGTGACGGCGGCGGCGGCGGCCATGGCCGGGCTCACCAGATGGGTGCGACCGGCACGGCCCTGACGCCCCTCGAAGTTGCGGTTGCTGGTGGAGGCGCAGCGCTCTCCCGGTTGCAGCCGGTCGTTGTTCATGGCCAGACACATGGAGCAACCTGGCAGACGCCATTCAAAGCCTGCCTCGATGAAGATCTTGTCCAGCCCCTCGGCCTCGGCCTGGGCCTTCACCTGCTCGGAGCCCGGCACCACCAGGGCCTGCACCCCGGCGGCGACCTTGCGGCCACGGGCGATGGCGGCGGCGGCGCGCAAGTCCTCGATGCGACTGTTGGTGCAAGAGCCGATGAATACCTTGTCGATGGTGACGTCGGAGAGCTTCTGGCCCGGTTGCAAGTCCATATAGGCCAGCGCCTTGCGGGCGGACTGCTGCTCCATCAGATCGGTGAAGGAGTCCGGATCCGGGATGGGCTCACCCACGGCGATCACCTGACCCGGGTTGGTGCCCCAGGTGACTTGAGGGGCGATATCGGCGCCGTTGAGCACCACTTCTGCATCGAACTTGGCATCGGCATCGCTGTTGAGGGTTTGCCAGTAGGCGATGGCCTGCTCCAGTGCCTCTCCCTCGGGGGCAAACTCCTTGCCGCGGATGTAGTCGATGGTGGTCTGGTCCGGGGCTATCATGCCCGCCTTGGCGCCGAGCTCGATGGCCATGTTGCACACCGTCATGCGCCCTTCCATGGAGAGGCCGGCGATGGCATCCCCCGCGAACTCCACTACGTAGCCGGTGCCACCGGCGTGGCCGACCTTGCCTATGATGGCGAGCACCACGTCTTTCGCGCTGATGCCCTCCGCCAGCTTGCCGTTGACGCTGATGCGCATGGTCTTGGCCCGACCCTGTTTCAGGGTCTGGGTGGCCATCACGTGTTCCACTTCCGAGGTGCCGATGCCGAACGCCAGGGAGCCAAAGGCGCCGTGGGTGGCGGTGTGGGAGTCGCCGCAGACGATGGTGGTGCCAGGCAAGGTGATGCCAAGCTCGGGGCCCATCACGTGGACTATGCCCTGGTACTTGTGGTTGAGATCGTAGAGGCGAACCCCGAACTCCTTGCAGTTGGCGGCCAGCGTTTCCATCTGGATGCGGGCCATCTCGCCGGAGGCGGCGATGTCCCTGGTGGTGGTGGAGACGTTGTGATCCATGGTGGCCCAGGTCAGATCCGGACGGCGCAACTGGCGGTTCATGGCGCGCAGGCCGTCGAACGCCTGCGGGCTGGTCACTTCGTGCACCAGGTGGCGGTCTATGTAGATGAGGGGCGTCTCGCCGGCCACTTCACGCACCACGTGGGCATCGAACACTTTTTGATAGAGGGTCTTTGACATTGCTCTCTTCCTTATTCTTTGATGGCTTCAGATGCGTGAGGCTATCTGATCGCCCATGGCCGCCGTGCTCTGTACCGGGTGCTGTGCACTCGCCTGATGCAGGTCGGCGGTGAAGTAACCCTCGGCCAGGGCCTGGGCTACCGCCTGCTCGATGGCCTTGGCGGCGTCCTCTTGACCCAGGCTATAGCGCAGCATCAGGGCGGCGGAGAGGATCTGGGCGATGGGGTTCGCAATCCCCTTGCCGGCGATGTCAGGCGCCGAGCCACCGGCCGGTTCGAACAGGCCGAAGCCGGATTCGTTCAGGCTGGCGGAGGGCAGCAGCCCCATGGAGCCGGTGATCATGGCGCACTCGTCGGAGAGGATGTCGCCGAACAGGTTGGAGCAGAGCAGGACGTCGAACTGGGACGGATCCTTGATGAGCTGCATGGTGGCGTTGTCGATGTACATGTGATTGAGGGCCACGTCCGGGTAGGACTTGGCAACCTGGCTCACCACCTCGCGCCACAGGATGGAGGAGGCGAGCACGTTGGCCTTGTCGATGGAGGTGACTTTGGCCCTGCGCACCCGAGCCGATTCGAACGCTATCTTGGCGATGCGCTCGATCTCATAGCGGTGATAGACCTCGGTATCGAATGCCTTCTCGTTCGGGCCTTCCCCTTCGCGCCCCTTGGGCTGGCCGAAGTAGATGCCGCCGGTCAGCTCGCGCACGCAGGCGATGTCAAAGCCCCGATCCGAGATGTCGGCACGCAGCGGCGAAAACTGCTCGAGGCCGGTGTAGATGCGGGCCGGGCGCAGGTTGCAGAACAGCTTGAAGTGGGCGCGCAGGGGCAGCAGGGCGCCGCGCTCCGGCTGATCGTTCGGCGGAAGATGCTCCCACTTGGGGCCACCCACCGAGCCGAACAGCACGGCATCGGCGGCTTCGCAGCCCGCTATGGTGCTCTGGGGCAAAGGGATGCCGTGGTTGTCGATGGCGATGCCGCCCACGTCGTGGCGGTCATAGTCGAGGGAGAAACCAAACTTGGCCTGCACCTTTTCCAGCACCTTGATGGCCTCGGCCATCACTTCCGGGCCAATGCCGTCACCCGGCAATACTGCGATCCGATAACTGCTCATACTGTCTCCGTCCTGATGTTGTGTGTGAGCTCCAGCGGCTCAGTCTGTTTCCGTGTCGATGTCGTTTTGGGGTCCATCCGCTCAGCAGCCTGCTCAGACGGTTTCCGTTTTGATGTTGTTCTTCTGCCCCATCTGCTCGGCGACCATGTCGGCGCGCCAGATGCTGTTGATCACGTGGACCAGGGCCTGGGCCGAGGATTCGATGATGTCGGTGGCCAGCCCCATGCCGTGGAACTTGCGGCCCTTGTACTCGGCGACTATGTCCACCTGGCCGAGGGCGTTCTTGCCTTCCCCCTTGCCCTTGAGTTCGTACTTGTCGATGCGGATCTCATAGCCGGTGATGCGATTGATGCACTGGTAGACCGCATCCACCGGGCCGTTGCCGGTAGCGGCCTCGCTGATGGTCTCCTGCCCCACCTTCAATTTCACCGAGGCGGTGGCGAGCACAGAGCTGCCGCTCTGCACCCCGAGGTACTCCAGCTTGAAGTGCTCGGGCTCTTCGTGGATCTGGCTGAAGAAGGCCAGCGCCTCGAGGTCGTAATCGAACACCTGACCCTTCTTGTCCGCCAGGGTCAGGAATTTCTCGTAGAGGTTGTCCAGGTCATAGCTGCTCTCGGCGTAGCCCATGGACTCCATGCGGTGCTTGATGACGTGGCGACCGGAGCGGGAGGTCATGTTCAGGCTGTTCTGGGTGAGACCGATGCTCTCTGGGGTGATGATCTCGTAGGTGTTCTTGGCCTTGAGCACGCCGTCCTGGTGGATACCGGAGCTGTGGGAGAAGGCGTTGGCGCCGACGATGGCCTTGTTCGGCTGCACCGGCATATTGCAGATCTGGCTCACCAGGGTGCTGGTACGGTGAATTTCACTGTGGCGAATGTTAGTGTGCACTCCCAGCAGGTCGGCGCGGGTTTTGAGGATCATCGCCACCTCTTCCAGGGAGCAGTTGCCTGCCCGCTCGCCGATGCCGTTGATGGTGCACTCGATCTGGCGGGCCCCCATCTGCACGGCGCCAATGGAGTTTGCCACCGACAGGCCGAGATCGTCGTGGCAGTGCACCGAGATGATGGCCTGGTCTATGTTAGGTACCCGATTGAACAGGGTCTGGATGATGCCGGAGAACTCGGTCGGTACCGTGTAGCCCACGGTGTCCGGGATGTTGATGGTGCGGGCGCCGGCCCGGATGGCGGCCTCCACCATGCGGCACAGGTTATCGATGGGGGTGCGGCCCGCGTCCTCGCAGGAGAACTCCACGTCGTCGGTGTAGCGGCGGGCATGTTTGACTGCGCTGATCCCCATCTCCAACACGTCCTCGAAGCTCTTCTTGAGCTTGCTCTCCACATGAATGGAGGAGGTGGAGATAAAGGTATGGATACGGAAGGCGTCCGCGACTTTCAACGCCTCGCCTGCGGCATCGATATCCTTGGGCAGGGCGCGGGCGAGGGCGCAGACCCGGCTGTTCTTGATGTGGCGGGCTATGGTCTGCACCGAGAGAAAATCACCGGGGGAGGAGACGGGAAAGCCCACTTCCATGACGTCGACACCGAGCCGCTCCAGTGCCTGTGCGACCTGCAGCTTCTCCTTGACTGTCAGGCTGGCCGACAGCGCCTGCTCACCATCACGCAGGGTGGTATCGAATATGATGACGCGATCTGACATGTGACTTCCCTCTTCCTAAGTTCGGTGCGTGCATCCGCGCGGCATAAAAAAACCCGTGCGGGGTGCACGGGTTTTTGTAAATTCCGGCTATGCCTTAGCCCGGCTACAAGGATCCCGCGCGACGAGTCGCGATTAGGGAAAGCAGTAGTAGCGGAGCGGCAATATGCATGATGACTCAATCCATCCAGTCGATAACGCTTCTACCAATATCGAGATTTTTATGCTGTGTCAACTCGAACCGGCAGGTTCAATCCACTGGGTTATTTAATCGGATTGTAAAGGAGTGCAAATTTCCTTGTCCCATGTTCGGTCCATGCCTGATTATCTGGTCATTCCTGCTGTACTCGATCATCCACACGATTCAGATCGACTTATCAGCCCTTGCTGAATTATCTGAGGTATCCCATGGAAAAACGCAGACCTGGCCGTCCGGTCGGACGTTCCGACATTCGTGACAAGCTGCTTGCCGCCGCGCGCGAGCGTTTTCTCAACACTCCTTACAGCAAGGTGACGACCCGCGAGATCGCCGAGCTGGCTGGCTCCAATCTGGCGATGATCCACTACTACTTCGGCAGTAAAGAGGGCCTCTACAAGGCCGTGCTGGGGGATGTGGCGGAGCCGCTGGATCAGGCCTGGCATGACGAGAGCAGCAACCGCAGCCTCACCGATCTGCTCAATACCTATTACCAGGTGATGGCACCGAACAGCGAACTGACCTCTGCCATCTCCAGTGCATTATCGACCGAAAAGAGCCCGGGCCGGGATTTCGTGCTGAACCGCCTGCTGGAGCGTCAACTGCCCCAGTTCGATGCCCTGCTGGAATCCATGAAGTCCAATGGTCAGCTCGGTGACAACCTGGATCCCGAGATGCTGAAGATCTCCTTCCTCAGCATGATGTGGCAGCCGTTCGTGATGAAGGATCTCTACGAGCAGGTGTTTGGCCTGACTGTGGACGAACACTTCATGAGCCGACTGGCGGCCCACAACTGCCAGCTGATGGAAAACGGGCTGCGCGGCGCGCTGAACTGATCTTCACGAGTCGCATACGCATCATGAAAAAGGGCCGCTCGGCCCTTTTTTGATCGCGCTGTTCACAAATCTGTTATCTGCCCTTCAACGAACTGTCATTCCACCGCCCTAGTCTGGATTCGAGACTCAAGGGACGGGGGCGTGATGAACAAGATCCAGCAATGGGACCTGCAGGTGTGCCGTGTCTGCCTGCTCCACCCTTACAACCACTCGCAAGCCAGGATCAGTCGGGTCATCTCCCGTACCGGTGACGGCCCGCTCTACGCCGTGCTGGCCGCCCTGCTCTGGTGGCAGGGGGAGGCCGAGCGGGAGCTGGTGCTCATAGCGCTGCTGGCGTTTGCCCTCGAACTGCCGCTCTATCTGCTGCTCAAGAATGCCCTGAGGCGTCAGCGCCCGGTAGGGTTGCCTGTCTTCATCACCCCATCCGATCGCTACAGTTTGCCCTCCGGCCATACCGCGGCTGCTTTTCTGATGGCGACCGTGCTGGCGGCCAGTTTCCCGCTCTGGGCGCCGCTCTTGTTCACCTGGGCCATCCTGGTCGGGGCTTCCCGTCTGCTGCTCGGGGTGCACTACCTGAGCGATCTGGTAGCCGGCGCCCTGCTCGGCGGTGGCTGCGCCCTCTGGGCTCTTAACTGGAGTCAGGCATGAAGATACTGTTCGGGGTTCAGGGCACAGGCAACGGTCACATCAGTCGCAGTCGTACCCTGGCCCGCGCCTTCAAGGCCAGGGGGATAGAGGTGGATTATCTGTTCAGCGGCCGCGCCGCCGATGGCTACTTCGAGATGGGGGAGTTTGGGGAGTATCGCACCTTCCCCGGCATCACCTTCGTCAGCCACGAGGGGCGCATCTCGGGCTGGCGTACCCTCAAGGGGCTCTCCCCCCTGCGCTTCTGGCAGGACATGCGGGCCCTCGATTGTCGCGGCTATGACCTGGTGATCAGCGATTTTGAACCCCTCAGTGCCCACGCCGCCCGTCGCTGGCAGATCCCCAGTCTCACCATCAGCCATCAGGCCAGCTTCGACTGGTCCATTCCGCGCTGGGGTGAGAATGGCTTCAGCCGTCAGCTGATGCACCACTTCGCCCCGGTCAGCCAATCACTTGGGCTGCACTGGTTTCACTTCGGTCAGCCCTTGCTGCCCCCCATCATAGATCCCATTTCGCTGGCGCCGGACAATCAGCAGGTGCTGGTCTATCTGCCCTTCGAGCAGACCGAGCAGATAGCAGCCCTGCTGTCGCGCTTCAATCAGCAGCGCTTCGTCTGCTTCCACCCGGCCATTCGCACCCCCAGTCAGTGGCGCAACATCCACTTCGAGCCACAGGCGCGGGAAGGCTTCAAGCTGGCGCTGGCTGGTTGCCGGGGGGTCATCACCAATGCCGGCTTCGAGCTGGCCTCCGAGGCGCTCTCCCTTGGCAAGAAGCTCTTGGTCAAGCCCCTTGGCGGTCAGTTCGAGCAGCTCACCAACGGCAAGACCCTGGAGCTGATGGGGCTGGCCCAGTTGATGGAGACGCTCGACGCCAACGGGGTGCGCCACTGGCTCGACAGTACGGCTTGCGGGGCCATTCGCTATCCCGATGTGGCGGGGGAGTTGGCGGACTGGCTGGTGGCGGGGGCCGGGGAGGGGGTTGAGTCCCTCTCTCGCCGGCTCTGGGCCCGCACCCTCTTCCCGGAGGAGGTGTGCGATCGGCTGAGTGAACTGGCGGAGAAGCCGCTCATGGCCCG